>VEMY01000009.1 GCA_009711825.1 Bacillota bacterium
TTGATGTATACTTTGGTTGTAAGATATTGTTTGCCATAACTATATTTTACACCAAAAGACGGCTTCTGGATACTACCAGTCGCCGTCTTTTGTGTTTTTTTCAGAGGCCGCTAGTGCGACAGCCCCTATTACTGGGCTAAGCGTCGATAGATTTATCGTGTGGAATGTTGGCGTCGGTGTCTAGGAATTTAAATGCAAGGCAAATGCCCGCCACCAGCAGGTAGCCGATGAAGAACTGGGCCTGCATGCTGGAGAAATCTTCGATATAGTAAGTGAGTCGAGCAGAGTGGATGAGCCCGATAAAGCTGAAGCCGGCCAGGAACAGAGATGCTACTGTAGCTTTAATGTAATCTTTTTCTATCAGGAATACTGCGATTGCTCCCCAAAGCAGGGCTGTGAACATTGCGCCTTGGGCCAAGGGGACAATTGCTTCTGATACGTTCGCTACCACCTCCGGGGCGCCGGCATTAAACCTTGTGGACAAGTAGTTGGCAAAGTATGGAATCATTGCCAGGGCGACGGCGGGAGCGTGGCGATGTGGGGACTTCATGAAGGCGTTGGAAACCATAACGATACCGACGTAGACCAGGATGGGCGCTATAACCGGCAAGGGAATGATTTCTGCAACAGCGCCAACTATGCCGAACACTGCAGCAACCAGGAACACGATTCCGTTCAGGATTGAATATCCGCGCCCAGCGTTCATTTCTTTGCTACCGGCAGAGGCGATATAGACGGTGGTTGGCAGAATGCCGCCAAAGAGTGCGCCAATCATTGTGCCGGCGCCATCGACGATCTGCGCCTCCCGTACGTCATAATCATCACCCATAGCTGCTACGGCTTCAACGTTGTTCATGGTCTCCACAAAATTATAAACAGAGATTGGTAAAATAACCGCCAGAAGATGCGAGTAATCGGTAAACAGAAGTTTCAGGCCTTCAAAAACTGCAAAGTGGGGAGTTGGCATGTAAAATCCGATACCTTCGGTTGCGTTGCTAATTGTCGATACATCGGCCACTTTCGTGAGATAGGCGACAACGGTGCCGACGATGATGGCAAGTAGCGCTGCCGGGAACCTGAAAGGCATTTTGGTTTTTGCGATCAGGCCGACAACGATGATCGTTAGCGCGATCGCGCCAACCGTCGGGGCTACCAGGCCGCCGTCGGCGAAGGTTTTGAAGAACATTTCGCCGGCGATAAAGGTGAATGCAACGCCGGCCAGGGCGCCCAGCATGGCGGCTCTGGGCAGGACTGCCCGCACCCAGCGGCCAATAACGCTGCCCAGGCACTCGATAATACCGCCCAGGAAGCAGGC
The DNA here is from genome assembly GCA_009711825.1 of Bacillota bacterium. Taxonomy (NCBI): domain Bacteria; kingdom Bacillati; phylum Bacillota; species Bacillota bacterium. The sequence goes on from VEMY01000009.1 coordinate 1,316, forward strand.
GGCAATGCCAATCTGCCACGCCAGTTCATGGTTGTCTGTAGCTCCCAGGACGGCGCCGGTGATAACAATTTGGTATATGAACTGAACCGGCGTACTGATACCGTAGGCCAGAGCGGTTACGTCGGTGCGCCCCTCTTTTTGTGCCAGGCGGCGCGCCATGTGGGCGTAGTAAAAATTGCCTAGGGCCACCGCGATTGCGGCGCCGATGACCATCCGGCCAAAGACGATCTCCGGGGAAAACCCCATTCCTAACATGACGACTACAAGGAGGGCAAAGTTGGCTAGGTTGTTTTGTAGAAGCGAGAAAAAGGCATTAGTGTCTTCCTTCTTGAACCAGGGGTATTCAATCTTGGTCAAAACTATCACTCCTTAAAGCTATTTTGACCGCATTTGCTGGTGCAAATTGGAAGCATCAACTGATATGGTGTGTGTCCGTTGGGCGGGCGACAGGTTTTTGTGCGCTATCACCACCTCCACTTAAAATCAGTGTGGCAATTCTCCCAAGGTATACTTCTCTGAATAAATTCAACATTCCTTTTTTCTGAGCAAAAAAAGTTAAATTTTAATTAAATTTATGTCCAAGGATGCAGTTGTATTACAGGGTTGTAAAGTAGACAGAGGCTGCATTTGCAATTGGTTACAGTTCAATAAATCAAGTAAGCTATCGAACTTTTTTGGGAATAATGCAACTGAATAAATAAAAAGGAGATGTCGAAATGAGTCAATTGGACGTCAACAAACAGAAGATGAATATGCCCGGTATGCAACCGGACCACCCGATGGTCAAGCGCCAAAACCCGCAGACAGTGAAGGGATCGGGGATTAGCTTGCCTCATGATGTGCGTATGGAAATGGCTCAAAAACTCGATGAGCACAATTGTGCCCTGCACGTGGCTCTGCATCAATACAACAAGCATCACTGGTTAACAGAGGGGCCCGAGTCATTCGTTTCTCTCCATCACTTGTTGGATGAGCATGTGGAAAAAACCATGAAACACATTGACAGCATTGGCGAGCGGGTAGCCCGCTTAGGGATGGTTCCTACCGGCCACCCCGTGACCCAGCACGAAGTTTCTTATATCAAGCACGAAGCGGAGGGGCGTTACTCCATGCGGGATATGCTCCGAAATGACTTGGAGCATGAGATGCGCATCCAGCAGGAAATCCGGGCCCAAATCAAGCGCGCCCATCAACTGGACGACTTTGGCACCGTAGAAGTCCTGGAAGAGGTGCTAACGGAACGGGAAGATTTGGCTTACCACCTTTACAGCGTTTTGGAGGATGATACTTTGGTGCGTGGCCTGAGCCATATTGACCAGCAACCTGGAGATCGCAAGGCCCACGAAAACAAACCGCTTCAATAGACAGCAAACCCGCTCATGCGAGCGGGTTAAATTATCGGTAGTGGCCGTAGCGCATAATCAACTATCTTCATTAAGTCTAGGCGGCTATTGAAAAATGGTGTGCCGCCGGCAGCAATTAATACCAGCAACAAATCAAAACTAGTATCGGACCATGTTTCCATCTTTCTTTGAATCAGATAGAGCCGGTTAATTTTTTTTGCTAGGGGTTTTATTCGCTGGATGTAGTTCTGGTGATAGGCGATGCTTACTGCAGCCTGGTAGGCTGACTCAAAGGCCAACAGGAAGTCTAAGCCCAACATTGGATGAATTGACCCCAGTGAGTTGCCGATCGCCAGTATGTTGACAGCTGCAGCTTTGGTTGCTGGACCCTCAGTTTTCTTAAAGGTTTCTGTGCGGAGCACGTCCGGCGTAAACCGTAAGTCATCGCTAACTGCGATGAGTAACTCCCTTAACAAATTATCGGGATACCGAGTAAAGGGTTTGGCTGTTAACAAGAACAGGTTTGCCACCCGCCTAGAAAATGGTATCAGGTATCCGTAACCCTGCGATGTTAGCCGGGATTGGTGCCAAATATGCATGGTTTCGGGTTCAAAGTCACCCATCAATAAGACGTTTTCCATTCTGATATCTCTGGTTTTGGCTGTCGAAAGCGGCTCGCCGTTGGCTTTGACGACATATTCAGCATGTGGCGCTAATTGTTCCGGTGTCATGCGGCGCGAAAACTTCACTCTACTTGCCAGTTCGCCATACAATTGATTGTCCAACGAACGCTTGTCGCGACCCCGAATTATGATTTGCCCCAGCTTGCCCCGCACTTCGGCCCGGGCAGTGGCTGTGTGGAAAACAATCCTTGTTAGGTCAGCAGTTGGAGACAGCTCCAGTCCAAATTTACGATTGATTGATTTGAGGACATTTGTTTGTGGCTTAGTCAACACACCTAGAGAGACCTCCGCTCTAGCCGGAAAGTCACCCGCAAAGCTTTCCTGCTCATAAATTCGGTTTTTAATCCCAAGCCGTTCCAGAAACAGGGCTATCGCTAGGCCCGATATACCACCGCCGATAATTGGAATCTGCAAGGTGTACTCACCTCCGAATTTAGTTTGCCACTCCAGAGTCTGGATAATGTGTAGCTGTCGGCGTCCGGGGGTATACTAAATCTGCCAGACCAAAACAAGGGAGGTTCATAATGAGCAACATTTCCAGCAAAGAACTTAATTATGTTAAGGACTTTCTGTCCTGGGAGTTATTGGCGGCAAAAAAGTGTAATGAGCATGCCAACCAGGAACAGGACCCCAATGTCAAGCAGGCATTGAGTGAATGTGCCCGCGGACATCAGGAGAATTACAACCGGTTGCTTGGGTATGTCGAACAATTGAATCAGCAGGGAGGGCAAATGAATTGAATTTTACCGAACAAACAGTTACCTCCAAAGCTGGCGTTCAGAAAATCGGCAAGCAGGTATCTAACAAGCTTCCCAAGGTCAAGGATGCCAGCATTAATATGCGGGACCGACTCAATGATGCGCTTACCTGCGAAAAACACATGCTAATCGGCTACCAAACCGGTCTCAATGAAGTAATTTGTCCCCGTTTGCGCCAGGTTGTTACTGAGAACCGTGCCAATCTTCAGGGTCTGCAGGTGCGCTTGTTCTCGGAGTTATTTGAGCTAGGGGAATACCAGGCCAATATAGCCACGCCCCAGGAGATTGCCGACACTTTGGATGTGTTTGCCGGGTACAAATCCCAGCTGCCACAATTGCAATAGCTCTAACCGTCGCTTTGCGGCGGTTTTTAATATTCTTCTGAAAATAAATAATCGCTGGTCAGGATTTAGGTTTCCAATGAAGAGCTGTTGTGATGAAGTTCTTAACAATCGATCGGAGGTGTGAAGGTGTTTGATCGCGGGTTCCGTTTGGCAATCATCCTGGTGATGTGGGGGTTTGCAGGCGCGTTTTTTTCGTTGGTTCCCGAGGCGTTTACCAGTTCGATATTGCTGCAAGGTCTGTGGTTGGCAGTTGTAGGTCCGTATGTACTTATTCATAATCTTGCTGAGTTGGCAATCCCACTGCACGAACTCTCGCCGGTGCTAATTGGCCTTGCAATGACAGTTATGGCTGGAACCGGTTTTCTTATCGGTAAGTTATGGGATATAAAACTGAAGGAACAAGACTAACTTGTCCCGCCAGGGGCATTTTTGTTATGCTCAGAATAGGGGAGGGATTGGTGTGAACGTTGAACAGTTTCGCGGCAGCCTGCTGGGCCTTGCTGTTGGTGATGCTCTTGGGACGACCCTGGAGTTTAAGCTGCCGGGAAGTTTTGATTTTCATTCCGAGATACTGGAGGTGGACCCTTTGGTCTTGCCCCCGGCCAGTGGACTGACGACACGGCAATGGCGCTGTGTCTGGCAGCCAGTCTTGTGGAATGCAGGGGATTCGATGCCGCCGATCAAATGGAACGATATCTGCGCTGGTACAGGGAGGGCTATATGAGCGCCACCGGACATTGCTTCGATATCGGCAATACTGTGCGGGCGGCACTTTTGCGCTTTTCCGAAACCAATAATCCCTGGGCAGGCTCTACAGCCCCTGACACCGCCGGCAATGGTTCACTGATGCGCCTAGCGCCAGTTGCCCTCGCCTACGCAGGAGACCCGGTACGGGCAGTCGAACTGGCAGCCTGCAGTTCCCGGACAACCCATGGCGCTCAGGAGGCGGTAGACAGCTGCCGTTATCTAGCTGCCCTGATTGTTGGAGCATTAGCCGGCGCAACCAAGGAAGAACTCTTGCATCCATTTTTCGATCCTGTTGGCGGGCTATGGGCGGGTCGCCCTCTCGCCGCGAAGGTAGAGGCCATTGCCGCCGGCGCCTATAAACAAAAACAGCCGCCGGAAATTCGGGGAAGCGGTTATGTAATCCATTGTCTGGAGGCTGCGCTCTGGGCCTTTTATAACAGCAACAGCTTTGAAGATGGCGCCTGCTTGGCCGTCAATCTTGGTGAAGATGCCGACACAACGGGTGCGGTTTATGGCCAGCTGGCTGGCGCGTATTATGGCTGTGCCGGAATTCCCCAGCGGTGGCGCAAGTGCCTTTATGAGGCCGACCTAATTGAATACTATGCTCGCGAATTATTTGGAATGGTTTAATGCCCGCCCTGCTAGGTGCGCCTTTTTTGATGCAGATGCAGGAATTTGCGCCCCCTCGGCGAAAAAGTATGCAAATAACCAGTGAGGGGTGGAAGCAGTGCGTACCGATGGCCGCTGGTTTCGTGACCGGGACGGACGGGTTTTGATGTTAAGGGGAGTGAACCTGGGGGGAAGCACCAAAGTGCCCAGCAAGCCGCCGCTCACCAGCGATGTCCGGCAGGGTTTTTTTGAGCATCGCAACATCTCCTTTGTGGGGCGCCCTTTTCCTCTGGAGGAAGCAGACGAACATTTTGCCCGGCTTCGGGAATGGGGCTTTAATTTTCTCCGCTTTTTGGTGACATGGGAAGCTATAGAACATCAGGGGCCTGGAATTTACGATCAGGATTACCTGGACTATGTGTATAAAGTAGCCAAAAAGGCTGGAGAATATGGTTTCAAGTTGTTTGTCGACCCACATCAGGATGTGTGGAGTCGGTTTTCCGGTGGTGACGGCGCTCCCGGGTGGACCTTTGAAGCGGTCGGGCTGGATATAACCAAGTTTCAGGACACCGGCGCCGCCATCGTCCACAATACCCACGGAGATCCTTTCCCGAAAATGATCTGGCCGACAAATTACACAAAGCTCGCGGCGGCCACCATGTTCACCTTGTTCTTTGGCGGTAATGACTTTGCTCCGGCGACCTTTATCGATGGCGAACCGGTACAGGAATACCTGCAACGTCATTACATTAATTCCATTAGGCAGGTGGCCAGGAAGCTGAAAGACCTGCCCCATGTTGTTGGTTTCGATACCCTAAACGAACCTTCCCGGGGCTATATTGGCTGGCAGGACTTGACTAAATATGAGCATCTGCAAAAGCAGGGCAACCGGCCCACGCCATGGCAGTCAATTTTGCTCGGGGCAGGGTATCCGCAGACGGTAGAAGTTTGGAAGCTTGGTTTGACCGGGATGCGCAGAAGCGGGCGGCGCAGGATAAACCCTGAAGGCCAGCGGGTCTGGCTGCCAGGTCGCGATTGCATATGGTGGGAAAACGGCGTATGGGATTTGGATGCCCACGGCAAACCTGAGTTGCTTCGCGCCGATTATTTCAGCCATGTGAATGGCAGACCTGTGGACTTTGGCCGCGATTACATGAACCCGTTTATCCGCCGCTTCGCCAGCGAGATTCGCAATGACTTTCCCCGGGCACTGATCTTTATTGAGCATGAAGTGATGGGCGAGCCGGCTCAGTGGCAGCCGGAAGAAACCAAAAATTTTGTCTATGCCCCCCACTGGTACGATAATATCACCTTGATTCTCAAGCGCTATCTTCCCTTCCTGACAATCGACTTGGCCAACGGTCGTCCGGTTATCGGTCGAAAAAAGGTGCAGGAACATTGCAATCAAGAGTTGGGCCGGCTCAAACAGCAAGCGGCCGAGAGGATTAACAATGTACCCACATTAGTGGGTGAAATCGGTATTCCCTTTGACATGCATAACAAAAAGGCCTACCGAACTAATGATTTCTCCGCCCAGATTCAGGCCTTAGATCGCAGCATGCAGGCGCTGGAGGCCAATTTACTCAGCTTTACTTTGTGGAATTATACCGCCGACAATACAAATCGTCGCGGCGACGGCTGGAATGGTGAGGACCTCTCCTTGTTCAGCCGTGATCAACAGCACGCTCCCCGGGACATCAATTCCGGCGGCCGTGCCCTGGCCGCGGCGCTGCGCCCCTGGCCCTTCCGGGTCGCCGGCGAACCATTAGCAATGCATTTTGATCTGAACACCCGAACCTATACCCTTAATGTGCGGCCGGATCCAAATCAAGAGAAGCCCACCGAAATCTATGTTCCCCGCTATCATTTTGGCGACGGTTTAAGTGTTAAGGTGAGCGCCGGTACCTGGGAATACGACAGCGAATACCAAACACTGTTCTGGAACCATCAGGGCTCTGCTGAACCTGCGACCCTAGTCTGCACGGCCATGACTGATTCTACCTCCAAATAATAAACCGGCCTTGGGGCCGGCTTTACTTGTTAATCTCAGGCGTCCTGGGGGGAGTCCATGTTTTGCTGCAGGAATATTCAGCATTAAACAGGAATTTGTGCTCCTGTGGCAAATATATAGAGTATAAGATTGAGGGGGTGGCAATGTGTCTGGCTGTGGCATATTCAATCAACTCGATACAGTTATCATTCGGGTCACCGACCTTGAGCAGGCCAGTCAGTGGTACGCGAACAAACTGGAACTGGGCGAAAAATGCATCAACGAAACGGAAGATTTGGTGGTGTATGATCTTGGCAATGTAAATTTGGTTCTCTGGCAATTAAAGTCCAGTGAGGAATTTAATCCCCAGGGTATGCGGGGCACCTATCCAATCTTCGGCACCCACAATGCGGAAGAAACCAGGGAAACCCTGGTGGCCAGAGGCGTGCGGGTCACAAATATCTATGAAACCGGCAATCTTAAGATATTTTATTTCTATGACCCTGATGGCAACTGCATGGAAGCCTGCCAGACGCTGCGCCTCAGCGATGATTCCCATTGCCCGCTAAACCCTGATTATTAGAGCACCAATTCAGGACGGTTCTCAAATGGCATCAGTTCAGGTCGACCCGTTGGTCCCAGATTTTGCTTATATTATGCCTAAGAGCCTGTCTGCAAAGGCTTTGACGAAGGTGTGTGGATTTATCCACAAGTTGTCCATATAATTATGTCTTGGTCGAGCATCGCTCACGAAGACTCCGATTAAAATGTCAGCGGGCAACCCACTCTCCTCCTTTGTACAGCAAATGAGAAGAGTGGGTTGCAGGTTAATAAGTAAGTTTGTTTCGACGCTGGCCAGAAGGTGAGCTGAAGCTTGCAGGATTGGGCGCACTCTCTCGCGAATTCTAGTAACTAGCGCCAATTGAGAACCGTCCTGAATTTGTGCGGGGTGATGCTGATGTGGTTCAAAATAAGACCAATGGATGCTGAAAGTGCCCATATAGCTTGTACATGGCAATATCCTCCGCCATACCATGTTTACGGGATGGGGGAGGATGCGGAGGCTCTGGCGGAGCTGCTTAATGGCAGTTTTCATGCTGTATTCCTATTCAATAATTTGGTCGGCTATTTCTGCTATGGGGAGTCGGCCCAGGTTCCGGCAGGACGTGCTCAGGGTCTTTACCCCGAGGGATGGGTTGATATCGGCCTCGCCATGCGTCCGGATTTGACCGGTAGAGGCAAGGGTTTGCGCTTTTTCCGGGCCGGACTGGCGCACACTGTCCGTTTATTTCCCGGCATTTCCCAGCGTTTGACCGTAGCCACCTTCAATCAGCGAGCAAAGAAGGTCTATGAACGGGCCGGATTCATTCCGGGCCCACAGTTTGCGGCGCCAAACGGTTTTGAATACCTGGTTATGCACCGAAGGCTACGCGAGAACCCAAAGTTATAAGGCAACGACGTTCCTTGAGGCTTCCAACACTGCTTCGGAAATTGAATCGGCTTTATTGTTCCGGACTACCTGGGCGATGAAGTCGATATTTTTTTGCATTGGATATGACAAATGTCATATTCAGATATTCCTCTGCACACTTCAGCTCATGGCAGAGCGGTAGTAAACTTAAGGCAAGATAGTATTGTGGGAGGTAAAAATCATGATTATTGAAATTAAAGACCTGGTTAAGCGCTACGGCGAGAATTTGGCTGTGGACCATGTAAATATGGCAATCCAGGAAGGAGAAATTTTTGGGCTTTTGGGACCCAACGGCGCCGGCAAAACCACAACAATCAATATGCTTATTGGTCTTACCAAAACTGATGGTGGCGAGATTAAGATTTTCGGCAAAAAAGTTAACGGCCATAACGGAGCTACCAAGCGGAACATTGGGGTTGTCCCCCAGGAAATCGCCATATACGAAGACCTCACCGCTGCCGAAAACGTAACGCTGTTTGGCAAGCTCTACGGCCTCAACGGCCGGGAATTGCAGCAAGGTGTCAACGATGCCCTTGCCTTTACCGGTCTGGAAGAACGGGCAAAGCAGTTGCCAAAAAAATTCTCCGGCGGCATGAAGCGGCGCCTGAACATCGCCTGCGCCATTGTCCACCGACCGAAATTAATTATTCTCGACGAACCGACTGTCGGCATCGATCCCCAGTCCCGGAATCATATTCTCGATTCGGTGCGGCAATTGCACAGCCAGGGAGCGACAGTTATTTACACTTCCCACTATATGGAGGAAGTCGAGGAGCTGTGTAGCCGGGTGGCAATCATGGATCAGGGCCGGGTCATTGCCAAGGGCACCCAGGATGAACTAAAAGAGTTGGTTGCCTCTGAGGAGCGGATTGTAATCAGTCTTTCCAAGGTCAATTACACCTTGGTGGACGAATTGAAGCAGCTGACAGGCGTGCGGGAATGCTCGCTAAACGAAACTGACCTTACCGTCATGGTCGCCAGGAATAGCGCCCTGATTGGCCGGATTATTGATATCGTCACAGCCACCGGCGTGGAAGTGTTGTCGGTGGACGTGCAAAAGCCAACTTTAGAAAGCGTTTTCCTTACCCTCACCGGTAAATCGCTGCGGGATTAAGGGGTGTTTAACATGAAGAGAATGTTAACCCTGTTTCAGTACACATTGTTGCGTAATCTCAGGGATACCAGCGATAGCATTTTTCAGATGGTGGTGTTCCCAATTGTTCTGATCTTCATCCTGGGCATGGCCCTGGGACCCGCCTTTGAGCAGCAGGAGTTTAGCGCCACAGTCACCGGATATGTCAATGAAGATGCTGGACCGATGGGCGCCTACTTCGACGAGTTTCTGGCTGACCCAGAAGTGGGAACGGTACTAGATGTAAAAAACCTGGAGTCTAGGGAGCAGGGCCTGGAATTATTGGCGGCCGGGGAAATTGCCGCGTTAATCTACCTGGATTCTGATTTCAGCGACAACGTTTTCGCAGGCGAAGAGGCGCTGATTCATGTCATAGGCCATTCGTTCATGGAATTGCGCATGGTGTTTGTCGAGAATGTTGTCGATAGCTTCATAAACGGCGCCAATGCAATCCAGGCCATGGTATCCATGGGAGTTGCGGAGCCGGAATTCACCATGGCGACCGGCGTAATTGAGGATGTGCCGGTATCAGCCTCTGGCTTGATGCCGGGGGCCATGGATTACTACGGAGTGACGATGCTGGTGATGATCGTCATGTATGGCACCCTCTACGCGTCCTATACAATGGGCGAGAGCTATTTGTCTACGATTGGCCGCCGCATTCGGGGAACACCTGTCAGCAAAGCGGAATTATACTTCGGCTTGATTGCCGCCAATGTGGTCACTATCTATGTTCAGGTCCTGATAATCATTGCCTTTACCCATTTTGTCTATGATGTAAACTGGGGAGAAAACATCCCGATGATTTTCCTGCTAACGTTTGTGTTTGTGGTCCTGGCTACCGGCCTCGGAACGATGATGACAATGGTTACCCAGGATGAGGCGCGGGCAGGCAACTTGCTAAATGTCTTAGTCGTCGTCAGCACATTTCTCGCCGGCGGTTATTTCAAGATTTCCCTGCCGGGACCACTGATGTATCTGCAGTATTTGTCACCCAACTACCTGGCTCAGACCGCAATCTTTAACACAATTTATGCCGGTCCCGCGTTCCAGGTAATGATCATGCTTATGGCGATGCTGGGTATCATTGTTCTCACCTTCGCTGTGGCAATGCTGGCCGAGAGGAGGGCTGCTCAATGACCATATTTCAATACACCCTAAAACGCCTGCTGCGCAATAAAGTTAGTCTGCTGTTGATCTTGGCGATCCCCTCCCTGTCGATTGGGCTAATCTTTGGTCTCGGTGATTACGGGCCAACTCAATTGACAGTCGGCATAGTTGATCAGGATGGTACGCCGTTAACGGAAATGCTGGTCGCTTCTCTAACAGAAACCTCGCCGGTAACAACGCTCTCCGAGGAGGACATACGGTCGTCCTTGGCAGAAAGCAGAGTGGATTATATCCTTGTAATCGAATCCGGCTTCACAGAGCAATTGTTGAACAATAAGGACCCCCAGATTCAGGGCTATAGTATCCAGGAGACCAATATCTCGCGACCAATCAAGGTCAAGGTGGAGAGTTTCCTGGGTGCGGCCCGCGGCCTGGCTGCAGCTGCCGAATCGGAGGCGGCGTTCTATCAGGGAATGGAGGATTATCGCAACGGCAGCCTGGCCATGGAGTCGGAAATCTACGCTGCCGCCGGCCAAAGCATTGACGCCGGACTAGGCAGCATGGGATTTCTGGCAATGACAATGTTGTTTTTCGCCTCTTATATTGCCATTCATCTGATTAAGGATCGGCAAAGCGGGACAGTTTACCGGGTGCTGACAGCGCCGGTTACCCTGCGCTCGTACATGTTGCAGAACATCACGTGCTTTTTCCTTGTGCTTCTGGTGCAGATATTAGTTGTGTTGGTCGTAGTGCGACGCGTGTTTGGGATATTTCTTGGACCAAATGTCCTTAATCTGTTTGTGGTCATGGCGGTCTTTGCCCTGCTCTGCGTCGCCCTGGGGGTGGCCGTCGCTGCCCTGGCCCGCAAATCCCACCACGCCGGAACAATCGCTTCCGTTGCAATTACACCGATGAGCATGCTGGGAGGATTGCTCTGGCCCCGAGATTTTATGCCGGACTTTCTCCAGACCATCGGCCGTTTCTTCCCCACTGCCTGGATTTACGATGCTTATCGGGCTGTAATGCTTGGTGAGCCCCTGGCTAACGCCGGTTTGGCATTGATGATTCTCTTGGCCTTTGCCCTTGTCTTCTTTTTGCTGGGCACCTGGCGGCAAACCGATGTGGCCAGGTAAATTGTGTAGAGTAAGGTCCGTGCTCATGTCTTGAGTACGGACTTTGCTAATTGTGGAGATATTACCAGACTTGGCAGAAACATTGGTTAGGAATATAATTAGAAAGACGAGGGGGGGGCGCATATGAGCAATATCTATAAAGGGCTGGCCCTGCTTTTGGTGCTTGGGCTCCAGGCGATGACCGGTGTTGTCCCCATGGCAATTTTGGGTCTACTGCTGATTGTTGCCCTTTGGGTGTATCGGGAAAAGTATGCGAACCACACGCTGATAATCGCCATTGAGTACCTGTTGGTTCTGGCAGTTTCCGCCCTGAATCCGCTCACCCTGATTCTCTCCAGCCCCCTGGCCTTTGACCTGGCCGCCCGGGGACTGTCGCTCTATATTGTTTTGCTGGTGCCAGCCGGGTTGATATATTTGCAGGGAGAATACTTGCTTGCTTATGGATTGTTGCTAATTTACAGCGCTCTTAGCGGCTACTTGAGTTATACACTGCAAAAAAAAGCGGCTTCCTTCCGGGAGGTTTACGACAGTGAAAGGAGAAACCGCTATTCCCTGGAAGAGGCCAAATCGCGGTTGATGCACTCAGCTCGGGAGGCGGCACATCTGGCTGAGATGCGGGAGCGCAACCGCATTGCCCGCGATATCCACGACCATGTCGGCCACAACTTGGCAGGCATCTTGCTTCAAATGCAGGTAATCGAAAAGCTTACAAAGAAAGATCCGGAAAAAGCCAGGGAGCTCTTGGCCCAGTCGATTTCCGGCCTCGCGGACGCGGTGAAGCTAATTCGAGAGACAGTTCATAACCTAAAGCCCAGGGAACAACTGGGCTTGGACTATATCGAAAATATCATCAGCATGTTTAAGTTTTGCGAAGTGGACTTTAAACACCACGGCGATATTGCAGTTATATCTGCCAGCCATACAGAGATAATATCTTCAATCATTAAAGAGGCCCTGACCAATGCCGCTCGCCATTCAAACGCTAGCTTTGTTGAAATTGAGTTGGATGTGCGGGAACGGATAGTCCGTTTGTTCATTCAAGACAATGGGTCAGGGTGTGGGGATATCAAGGAGGGTATGGGTATTAGCGGGATGAAAGAGCGAGTGCGTAACGCTGCCGGCTCGCTTACCATAAATGCCACAGACGGCTTTTCAATCGTCTGTGTCTTGCCCCGGGAAGAAAAGGAGGGAGGTGCGGCACTTGAGGGTGCTGATCGTTGACGATGATGCCTTGATTCGGGACAGTCTGAAAATGCTGCTGAGTCTGGAAGCGGATATTGAAGTTTTGGGAACTGCAGTGAACGGACAACAAGCGTTGGAGCAGTGTAGACAAAAAAATCCGGATATCGTACTGATGGATATCCGGATGCCGGTTATGGACGGGGTGCTGGGAACTAAAGCGATAAAGGAACAGTTCCCGGCAATCAAAGTTGTTATTCTCACTACTTTCCGGGATGACGAGTATATCAAAGAGGCGATTAGAAATGGCGCCGAAGGATATATCCTCAAAAGTCAGCCCGCCGACAGCATAGTGGAAAGTCTGCGGGCGGTGGCCAAGGGCAATATTGTGTTAGAGCGGGATGTCGCCAACAGTTTGTCGGCGATGCTTAAGGAAACCAACAAGCAGAGGGCGGAGGATTACCAGCTCACTGCCCGGGAGTTGGAGATACTGACTTTGGTGGGGGAGGGCCTCTCCAACAAAGAGATAGCCCAGAAACTCTACCTCAGTGAAGGTACTGCCCGCAATTATGTGACTCAGCTTCTGGATAAGTTAAAACTGCGGGACCGCACCCAGCTGGCAATCTTTTACCTCAAGAACTTTCAATGAGGGTTTGTTGCAGAAGTTAACAAAGAAGCAGGATAGACATTTTTAATCAGGGGTGATGTAATGGAGCGGGCACGTTTGGGCATCAGTGTCAGAGATGCGCTCAAGCTGGAGGCCTTTGACGGTGTGGAGGTTGTCGCCGGTGCAGGTGGCTTAGATTCATTAATTTTTCATATCAACGTCATGGAGGTTCCTGATATCTTGGATTGGGTCAGGGAGGGTGAGCTTCTTTTCACCACTCTTTATTCTCTGCGAGACAAGCCCCAGGAACAGGTCGAACTTATCCCCAGACTGGCGGAAAAAAAACTAGCTGGTCTGGCTATCAAGCCCAAACGATATATCGACGAAATCCCTTCTGAGGCGCTGGAGTTGGCCGACAAGCATAGTTTCCCCATATTACAGCTCCCCCCCAAAACAGCGTTTGCAGCTTTAATGGAGCCGCTGCTGCAAGAAATTCTAGACTTTCAGACTGACCTGCTCCACCGCTCGGAGTTGGCTCATAATGCCCTCTTGGATGTGGTTTTGCGGGGAGGTAGCCTTGAGGATTTGGCGAGACAGCTCAGCCAATTGGTCAATTGTCAGATTGTTGTGCTGAATAGAGATTTCCAGTCGCTTACTGAGGAACCCCCTGATTTGCACCAATGGCTGGAGCATAATCGGCCTCGCAAAGATTACCGGCGATTAAATAAATTCAACGGGCAGTGCCCCGGAATTCTGGTGCCGCTAATGGCTGGGGGTAGCCGACTGGGGTTTATATTGGCCATGGCCAAGTCTGGCGACTTCAGTGTCTTGGATGAGATTACCCTAGAACGGGGGGGCACTGTGGCTGCGCTTGAAATGATGAACGCCCGCACAGTTCAAGAAGTTGAACGGCGTTACCGCAACGAATTTCTTGTAGAGTTGGTTGAGGGGGCCTTTTCGGACGATGTGGCCCGGCAGCGGGCTAGTATCAATGGCTGGCATTTACAGGATGAGATGCGAGTGTTTATGTACCGGTTTGAAGATTTTCGCAATCAGAGCCAAAAGGATAAATTACTGCAATTTTTACAAGAAAACTTTTGTAAGCGTTGCATTTCCGGCGAACTAGGGCGGGACGTTTTGGTTGTTACGCCTGTGGACCATGACCTAGCAGAGTTTAGTTCTCGTAACATCGAGGCCATGGAACGAGCGGCCCAAAGCAGGTTGGTAATTGGCGTTGGCAGGGATTCTACCTCGATTCGGGATATTAAATACAGTTTTCGCCAAGCCCGGGGAGCTGTCAAGACTGCAATGATAGTTCGTGGCTTGGGGACGGTGGTTCATTATAACCAGCTGGGAGTTTATCGACTGCTGGAAGAAATGCGCGGCAAGCCGGAATTGCAGGCATACATCCAAGATAATTTGCAGGTGTTGCTTGATTATGACAAGGAAAACAATACTGAGTTGGTTAAAACGCTGCAGCGTTATTATGAGTTTGGGGGTAACCTGAAACAGGTTGCCCGGGAGTTGTTTGTGCACTACAATACCGTGGTATACCGAGTAGAACGCATCGAGAAATTGCTAAATGTGAGTCTTTCCAATCCCCGGCAGCGTCTGAGCCTGGAAGTGGCAGTTCGCGCTCTAGAAATGACCCGGGATAAACGATGACCGTCTAATTCAGGCGGTTTTTTTGTATTAGTTAAAATTGCTAACTTAGTGCCCTTGAGTTTGTAAACTGCTCACAAAGGCAAATCTCAGCGTTTGCTGTAACTTAATTACTAGAGGAGGTGGCGCTATGGATTTTGTGGCTGAAACTGCAGGGAGAGGGGTAGGTAATATCTTGCGGGGAGCTGGCCAAGTTATCGGAATTTATGATCAGGTAGTTAACATCGAGCTTGCCACCGGATTCTGTCTCAGCCTTGTAAGCAAAAAAATAGATCTGGCTCCTAACCGGATTTTGCTGGCCGGCCTGGATTGCATCCACCGACAAGTGAAACCTGGCGATATGGTGCGAGTTGGCAGCCATCAACTTTGGCACACCCGGTTCAGCATCGCCTGGGCAGCGCCGCCATCACAAGAATCCATTGAGCTTACCCCATTGTTAGCTAGTCTTGGGACCCTGGAAAAAGAGTTACGAACGGGAACAGGTGCCTGCCGCAGCTATTTTTCCGACAGCGTCGGGTCATTTATCGATAATCAGGTCGCAGTGGAAGCGAAGAATCTGGCTGCCGGTTCCGACGGGGAGAGTTTGCTGGGCCTGGGCGCTGGCCTTACCCCCGCAGGTGACGACGTTCTTGTTGGCTACTTGGGCGCCTGCAATCAATTGGGTTTGGAGCCTGGTGTCGCTAACGGTTTTGTTGGCAAAGCCTTCCTGGTCACCGGTTCGCTCAGTGCAACCGCCATTTATTTTGCCAGCCAAGGCCAGGTTCAGGAACGGTTGAGTGCAGTAATTCAGGCGCTGTCAGGGTCACAATCTGAGTTGACAATCAACGCAAGGACTTTGATGCAGGTAGGTAGTAGCTCTGGCAGTGATATGTTGCTGGGAGTATATCTGGCTCTTGTCAAGTATTTTAATCAGATTGGGAGTGAAATTGCATGACAGAAAAGGTGCTGGTCAGG
Source organism: Bacillota bacterium (assembly GCA_009711825.1). Taxonomy (NCBI): domain Bacteria; kingdom Bacillati; phylum Bacillota; species Bacillota bacterium. Next base: position 17,038 of record VEMY01000009.1, read on the forward strand.
CCGAACGCTTATTATGATTCTGCAACGTTGATGTCTGTTGCGCAAAAGGTGAAGAGCGAACAGGGTGTCGACGAGGCCGTGGCTGTAATGGCCACTGAAGCAAACAAAGAGTTATTGGCGAATGTAGGAATGCTCAGTCAGGAGGCTGGTGCCGCCACAACCCGGGATCTGGTCTTGGCTGTTCGTGGTGATAGTCAGGAGGCGATCGAAGCCGCCTTTCAAATGATAGAGGCAGAGTTGGCCGGTGCCAAAGAGGAAATAGCGAAAGAAAAAGCACCCCGCTCTCTGGCGGAGGCGTTGGAACAGAAGCCTGATGCTAACTTGGTTGTAATTTCTGTAGCCGGTCAGTTTGCAGCCCGGGAGGCCCGCAAAGCTCTGGAGGCAGGACTCAATGTAATGTTATTCAGTGATAACGTGCCGCTGGAAGCCGAGATTGAACTGAAAACGCTTGCAGCTGAAAAAGGTCTATTGATGATGGGCCCCGATTGCGGTACCGCACTGATTGGCGGTGCGCCTTTGGCCTTCGCCAATGTGGTGCGGAGAGGGAAAATTGGGATTGTAGCTGCCGCCGGTACTGGCCTCCAGGAGGTAAGCACTTTGATTCATCGCCTTGGCGGCGGTGTCAGCCATGGTATTGGCACCGGCGGACGGGACGTCAAGGCTTCCGTGGGAGGCAGGCAATTACTCTTTGGCATTCAGGCTTTGGAAGCGGATTCGGCCACTGAAGTGATTGTTGTGACCGGTAAACCGCCGGCGCCAGACGTGGAAGTTAAATTGCTTGATCTGATAAAAACGTGCAAAAAGCCTGTGATTGTGAACCTTTTGGGGGGTGATGCGGAGGCAACTGCCGCGGTCGGCGCCACATTTGCCCCCACACTGGAGGAGGCAGCTCAGTTGGCTGTTCAGGCCACTGGACTGAGCGGTAAATTGCCAATCGTGGGAAGCGGAACCCCACACATTGATTTTGCGCCCAACCAACGATGGTTACGGGGCTTGTTTACCGGCGGCACCCTTTGTTATGAGGCCCAACTGGTATTGGCCAAGAAGCTGGGCCCGGTTTACTCAAATACACCGCTTAAACCTGAGCTAGCGGCGGATGACTTTGCTGGTTCTCGGCACATTGTGTTGGACCTGGGTGATGATCAGTTTACCAGTGGACGCCCCCACCCAATGATCGAGCCTTCTATTCGCGGCGAGTGGCTGACAAAGGTGGCCGCTGACCCGGAGATCGCTGTAGTATTGATGGATTTTGTCCTCGGTTATGGTGCCCATCGGGAACCGGTTGCGTCAATTGCGGACGAGATACAAGCTGCCCAGACGCAGGCTGCGGAACGGGGAGGCAATTTGATGATCATCGCTTCTGTAACAGGGACCAATGAAGACCCTCAGATTCTGGACAGACAGGTAGCGGAACTCGAAGCGTTGGGAGTTATCGTCCTGCCCTCCAATCGCCGTGCGGTGGAGCAGGCCGCGCTGGTGCTTCGCAACCTGGAAGGGAGGCAGAACTAATGTCTATTCTCCAAGAGAAGGTTAAAGTGATAAATATTGGTCTGGGTAGCTTCGCCCGGGATCTGGAGTCGGCAGGTGTTGATGTAACCAATGTGGACTGGCACCCTGCAGCCGGAGGGGATGAAGAAGTCCTTGCTCTGCTAGACAAGCTGGCGCCGTTGGCTGAAGAAATAGACGCAGCCAATAAAGAAGCTTTGGGGCGGGTGCTCCAGGCCGAGCCGGTGCTGGTTGACCTGGGACCTGCCGGAGAGATGATTGCCGGGTTGCCGGAGCGAACCCTGCTTCATGCTGGCCCGCCATTGGAATGGAAGGAAATGAGCGGCCCGATGCGAGGCGCGGTCATTGGCGCGGTACTGTTTGAGGGATGGGCGGATTCTTCGGAAGCTGCGGAGGCTCTGGCTGCCTCAGGACAGCTTAACTTCGTCCCATGCCATCATTATGATGCAGTCGGACCGATGACTGGGATGCTCTCGCCGTCGATGCCTGTGTTCGTTGTGGAAAACACCACCTTTGGCAACAGAGCATATTGTTCAATTAATGAGGGGCTGGGCAAGGTGCTGCGCTTTGGCGCCTATAGCCAGGAAGTCTTGAAACGGCTGGCTTGGTTACGGGATGAGTTTCATCCGCTGCTTAAGCAGGCGATTCTGGAAGTCGGCGGTATCCAGCTGAAGAACATCACCAGTCAGGCACTGCAGATGGGCGATGAATGCCATAATCGCAACAAGGCCGCATCTGCGCTGTTGTTACGGGAGTTGGCGCCCATCATCGCCGGCCTTGAGCTGCCCCGTGAAACCGTGACCCGGGCTCTAGACTTCATGCGTGGCAACGAACACTTCTATTTAAACGTTTCCATGGCTGCCTGCAAAGCCAGCCTCGACCCGGCCCGGGGGATCCGTTACTCAACAATGGTTACAGCCATGACTCGGAACGGTACCGACTTCGGAATAAAAATCAGTGGCCTGGATGATCAGTGGTTTACTGCCCCCGCCCTGGCGGTGGACGGGCTTTACTTCCCCGGTTACAGCGCCGCTGATGCCAACCCCGACCTGGGGGACAGCACAATCACCGAGACCTTTGGGATTGGCGGTTTTGCAATGGCCAGTGCCCCTGCAATCGTAAAATTTGTCGGCGGCAGCCCCCAGGATGCCCTGGAATACAGCCGGTCGATGTACAGAATCACTCTGGGAGAGAACAGCAGCTACACCATACCAAATTTGAACTTCCGGGGTATTCCAACCGGCATCGATCTGCGCAAAGTGTTGGAGGAGGATATTCTGCCGGCCTTGAATACCGGCATTGCTCATAAGGATGCCGGAGTGGGGCAAATCGGCGCCGGAGTCGTGAACCCACCATTGGCCTGCTTTAAAAAAGCCCTTGTTGCCTTTGTGGAAGCCCATCTTGGGGAGGAGGATAACTGATGTTGTTAAAAAACTGCCGATTGCCCGACGGACGTCAGGTCGATATCCGCTTGGAAGGCGAAAACATCGTTGAAATTGCTTCTGGGCTCTCAGGAGATGAAGCGGATACCCTAGACGTAAAGGGCAAACTGGTCAGCCCCGGCTTTGTTGATTGCCACCTTCATTTGGACAAGACCTTGATCGCTCTAGACACTCCAAATGAAAGCGGCACTTTAGATGAAGCTATCAAGATTACCCGCAGTCGCAAATCTGAGTTTACCAAAAACGAAGTAAAGGAAAGAGCTCGCAAAACCATTGAAAGGGCGATTGCCAACGGCACAACATGGCTGCGCAGTAATATCGATATTGACCCGATTGTCGGGCTGACCGGACTTGAGGCGCTGCTTGAGTTGCGGGAGGAATACCGGGACAAGGTGGACATGCAGTTAGTTGCCTTCCCTCAGGAAGGAATTAATAAGAGTCCAGGGACTCTAGAACTAATGATAGAGGCGTTAAAAAGTGGCGCCGATGTTGTCGGCGGCATTCCTGCCAAGGATATAGAGCCGGAGCTGCATATCACTAAGGTATTTGATTTAGCGGAACGATTTGCCGTGCCTTTGGATATCCATACTGATGAGTCGGACAACCCCGCTGATTTGACACTGGTGGAGATTGCCCGGCAGACCATGGCCCGTGGTCTTGAGGGCAAGGTTGCTGTTGCCCACTGTTGCTCTCTAGCTGCTTTGCCCCCGAACGCCCTGGAGGCGATTTTAACGGAGATTGCTCCCGCCCAGTTGAATGTTGTTTCATTACCTTCCACCAATCTCTACCTTCAGGGGCGTGGCGATAGCCATCGGGTGCGCCGGGGCATTGCCCCCGTACGGGCGCTTTTGGATAAAGGGTTCACAGTGGCGTTTGCATCTGATAATATCCGGGACGCATTTAATCCTTTTGGCACCGCTAATCTGCTACAAATCGGCCTGATGGCCGCCCACGGTTGCCATATGGGCGGCGTTGGCGACTTGAACCAGGTCTTTACCATGTTGACCACAGCACCCGCCCGGATAGTTGGCGCGAACACCGGGCTTCGACCAGGAGCAAAAGCAGACCTTGTAATCCTGGATGCCGAATCACCGGTGCAGGCAATTATTGAGCAGGCACCGGTCCTGGAGCGGATCTACAGAGGTGTCGCCGATGGGAGGTGGTGTTACTAAACACTTCCTGACGGAGGAAAAAATATAATTGGGAGGGTCTAATAAATGAATCTGTTCCTACTGGTATTACCCCTGTTGGTTATTGTCGGGCTGTTATTTTGCAAGACACACATGTTGGTCGCCGCCTTTATCGGTGGTGTCTTGGCCGCAATCATTGGTGGTTTGGACATGGGCACAGTAAACAGCAGCTTCACCGCAGGTGTTGCGCAGATGATGGGGATTACCGTGCCTATACTCTACGCCGCCACGGCTGCAATGGTGGCCAAGGGAGGAAGTATTAAGGCTATTGTCGATTTGGCCGGTCATTACCTCAAGGGGCGCTTGGCAATCCTTGCAGCGTTCCTGGTCATTATCCAGGCCTTGGCCACTTATATGGCTGGTATGGGCGCCAGCAACACTATGGTTATCGCGCCACTGATTGCCGCCGCGGTTGGGTTTGTGCCCGAAGTCATAGCCGGACTTGCAATCGCCACAGCCGTTGGCTTCACCACCTCCCCGGCTTCATCGGAGACTGCGCTTGCTGCCGAAATGGCTGGCCGTGATGTGGTGGAGCATGCCGCTGCAATGCGTCCCTTTACTATTGTCTTCTTCCTAATCGGTGCGGCCCTGGCCGCGTACGGTGTTTACAAACGGGGCACAATGGTAAAGGAGAACAAACAAGCAGACAAAGAACAAATGTCCCTAGGCCTGATGTGGAAGACCGCGATTCCTGCTCTGGCACTGTTGGTAATGGTTGTTGCCGGCGGCAACCTCAACAACCTGGTTGGTTTTACAATTTTCACTCCGGGCACAACGGTAATGTTTACAACAGTCCTGACAGTTTTCCTGACCAAAATGAATGCCAACGAGTCGGCAAAAGCGTTAATTGACGGCTCGAAATTTATCCTAATGACTCTGTTCTCGGTCGGGATGTTTCTTGGCTTCATCAATTTACTGGGTGAAATCGGCACTTTCAGTGAACTGGCTGCCCTGGCTGGCAGGGTGCCGGATGTTCTGGTTTTGCCAGCCGCAATGCTAATTGCATTTATCGTCGCGTTTCCCGCCGGCGCTTTTGCTGCCGGAGTACTGGCTCTGGTGCTCCCCACTTTAGCTAACCTGGGAATGCCCTCAGAGGCAATGGGCTTCGTTGCAATTGCGGTTGGTCTCGGTACTCAGATCAGTCCGGTGCAAATCAATGTTGCCGCTCTATCCGATGGTTTTGAGATATCAGTGATGGACGTCATCCGCGCCAATCTCAAATTTGTATTGGCAGCATTGGCCTTGCTTTTAGTGTTGGCGGTAATCTTTGTCTAATGACGGGGAGGAGTAATCCTCCCCTATACCCTCACAAGGAGGTAATAATATGTTAAACGCAAAAGTGTTTACTGTGGAGATGAATGCACCCGATGATGTTTCCGGGTTGAAAGACCTATTAGACAGCGGCGCAATAAAGCCAGAAGAAGTCCTGGCAGTGTTGGGTAAGACAGAAGGGAATGGCTGTGTAAACGATTTTACCCGCGGGTTCAGCACCATGGCCTTTAAGCAACTGTTGGCCGACTATCTTGACACCTCTCCGAAGGAAGTGGAGAAGCGGGTGGCTTTTGTCATGTCTGGTGGCACCGAAGGAGTAATGACTCCCCATGCGACAATCTTCGCCCAGAGCGAGGAAAAAGCTTCGGCGCCAGCTGAGCCGGGTTTGTCCATCGGAGTCGCCTTCACGCGGGACTTCTTGCCCGAGGAATTGGGCACTATGACCCAAGTTGAGGAAGTAGCGAAGGCTGTCGAAGCGGCTATGGCCGAAGCTCGTATTGATTCCGTGTCAGATGTACACTTTGTGCAAATAAAATGCCCGCTACTCACTTCGGAGAGAATTAACGATGCTCTCAAGCGGGGAAGGAAAGTGGTTGTCAGCGATACCTACAAATCTATGGGTTATTCTCGAGCTGCCTCCGCCTTGGGCATCGCCCTTGCTTTGGGTGAGGTCAACAAAGAACAATTGGCAGACGAAAAAATCGCCAGCGACTGGAGTTTATATTCGGCGTTGGCATCCACATCTGCTGGTGTTGAACTTGAAAATTGTGAGATTATTCTTATGGGCAATTCCAGACATTCGGTGAGCAAGTACAAAATTGGCCACAGTGTGATGGAAGACGCCATTGACATCCAGGCCGTTTTGGCCGCTATGCGGGACGCTGGACTGGAATTCGCAGGCCTACCTACGGCAGAACAGATGAAGCGTGTGGTGAACGTATTCGCCAAGGCTGAAGCTGATCCCACCGGTTATGTGCGTGGGCGTCGCAACACAATGCTAACCGACTCAGACATCAACCACACCCGCCATGCCCGGGCGGTAGTCAATGCTGTTGTCGCTTCCGTTGTCGGCGACCCAATGGTCTATATCTCCGGGGGCGCCGAACATCAGGGTCCTGCCGGTGGCGGCCCAGTTGCTGTGATTCTGGAAAAGTAACCACTCCTTGCCGACATCGAGAGGAGGAATTATAAATGTCCGACCAGGAAATTAAAAGGGTCATTCAGCCTGTCTACGACATTGAGGACAATCCCCCGCTAAAAGAAGGTTTTCCCCTGGCGGTGCAACACATTTTGGCCATGTTTGCTGGAAACATTACGGCCCCAATTATTGTCGCTTCAATGCTGGGGCTGGCGGCTGCCGATCAGACCTTTCTGATTCAGTCTGCCCTGTTGGCGGCAGCCATCGGGACCTGGATTCAGGCGGGGCGCAGGTTTAAAGTCGGCTCAAGCTTGCCGATTGTAATGGGCACAAGCAATGCGTTCATTCCTACCATAACGGGAATCGCCAGCCGGTTCGGCATTGGTGCGGTCCTGGGCGCCGGCTTTGTCGGCGGCATATTTGAACTACTTCTGGGCGGCGTCATGCCCAAGATCAGAAAGCTCTTCAGCCATCTGGTGATGGGAATTGTCGTCCTGACCATTGGTATCACCCTGATTCCCGTCGGTATCCGGCAAGCAGCCGGTGGTAATGTCGATTTTGGTTCGGCAACCAATTTACTGTTGGCTGCACTGGTTCTGGTAACAATCATTTTGCTCAATCAGTTTGGCAAGGGATTCTTCCGCGCTTCGGCAATTCTCCTGGGAATCGTTGTCGGTTATGTCGCAGCGATTATTCTCGGCATGGTTGATTTTACATCGGTGGCCGAGGCCAGTTGGGTGGCATTCCCCACGCCCTTCCGTTATCAATGGAGTTTTCCGCCCTCGGCAATTATTGCGATGGTAATGATGTATATTGTAACTGCCGTAGAAACCGTTGGCGACGTGTCTGCGATTACCATGGGCGGCGCCGGCCGGGAGGCGACAGAGGAGGAGGCCACCGGTGCGGTACTGGCCGATGGCGCAGCCAGCAGTATTGCTGCGATTTTCAATGCCTTCCCCAATACTTCATACAGCCAAAACGTCGGTGTGGTTACGTTGACAGGTGTCATGAGCCGCCATATTGTGCGGTTGGGGGCAATAATCCTTTTGGCCATGTCATTGCTGCCTAAACTGGCTGCCGTCATTTCATTGATTCCGACAGCTGTATTGGGTGGAGCAGCCATCATCATGTTCTCCATGGTGGCGTCCTCGGGATTTGTGCTCTTGCAGCGAGTGCAGCTGAACAGGCGTAATCTGCTGATCATCGCCGTTTCTTTGGGGTTGGGTGTCGGCTTTAATGTTGTTCCTTCGGCTTTGGATATTCTGCCGGACGGTCTACGTCTAATCTTTGCGGAGACCGGTGTGGCAACGGCAACTTTGACAGCAATATTCCTCGATCAGACGCTACCCCGGGAAGAATAAGCGACTGACAGGTAACTGTATCTAATCAATTTAAATCTAATAAAATTACCACTGCTCCGGCAGTGGTAATTTATGAGAGGAGACAAACTATGGCAAAAATTGTTATAGCTCTGGGCGGGAATGCAATTCTGCGTCCTGGCCAAAAAGGTACTTTTGATGAACAAATGGCGAATGTGCGGCTCACTGCCGAAAAAATTGTTCAACTGGTGCGAGCCGGTGATCAGGTGATAGTTACCCATGGTAATGGCCCTCAAGTGGGGAACTTGCTTATTCAGCATGAGGCGGGACGGAATCAGGTGCCGGCGCTGCCCCTGGATGTATGCGGCGCCCAGACCCAAGGCCAGATTGGCTATATGATTCAACACGCGCTGACAGAAGAGCTAAATAAGCTAAGTATAGACAAGCCAGTGGCAGCGATAATTACCCGGGTGCGGGTGGACGAAAATGACCCGGCCTTTGCCAATCCCACCAAGCCGGTGGGGCCATTCTTCAGCGTCGAGCATGCCAAGCAGCGGAGAGAAGCAGGTGAGCACTGGGTAGAAGACAGTGGCCGCGGCTGGCGGCGGGTAGTCCCTTCACCACGACCGGTGGAGATCATGGAACTTACGACCATTGAGGCCCTGGCTGCCCAAGAGGGAATTGTAATTGCTGCCGGCGGCGGTGGAATTCCCGTAGTTCAGCGGGACGGCGGCCTGGTTGGGGCAGAAGCCGTAATCGATAAAGATCTTGCCGGCTGTCGCCTGGCCATGGATGTCCAGGCCGATATGCTGATGATACTCACGGACGTAGAAAAAGTAGCGATTGACTTTGGTAAACCTAGTCAGGTGGATTTGGCGCAAATTGATCTTAGCGAGGCCCAGACCTATCTGGATCAAGGCCAGTTTGGCGCCGGCAGTATGGGGCCGAAAGTACAAGCGGCGATGGAATTTGTCAAAACCACAGGTGGCCGGGCAATCATAACATCACTGGTGAAAGCGGTCGAAGCTGTTGAGGGCACCGCTGGGACAAGCATTGTCAAATAACATGGTTCACAGTTATAAAACACCACTAACACCCTGAACTTATTGCCCCGCAGGGTGTACAAAAAACACCCTTTGCTGGTAAAATGGAGGTATCAAACCCCAACAACCAGCAAGGGGTATTTTTGGATTACCATATAATCTGCTTGCAGAAAATATCGTTTAGCCCTTAATATTTTCATCTTGCTTGAAAGAAGCCCTATCGCAACTATCCTGATCCACTCTTTCCTCGCTTCAGTTCTCATATAGTTTTTATAGAGGACATCGAACACTTTGGGAGAAGCTATATAAAGGCACAATTGCGGAAAAGTGCCATTCTGGCAGCGGATGAGTTAAAAGAACAACTTATAATATAAACAAAGGAGTGTTATGTTTGCTTAACTTTGACTATCAGAACCGGACGCGAATCATATTCGGCAAGGAGACTCACAAAGACATCGGTACGGTGCTAAAACCCTATTCCAACAGGGTATTGCTTCATTACGGCGGCGGTAGCATTAAGCGCACCGGTGTCTACGACGACGTGACGACATCCTTGAAGAACAGTGGCATCGAGTATGTCGAACTGGGCGGCGTTCGACCCAATCCCCGTCTCGAGTTGGTACATGAAGGGATTGAACTGTGTCGCCAAGAGGGCATTGATTTTATCCTCGCTGTTGGTGGCGGTAGCGTCATTGACTCGGCCAAGGCAATCGCCTTGGGGGTTAACTATTCCGGCGATGTCTGGGACTTTTTTATGCGGAAAGCCGAGCCGGGTGAGGTTCTGCCCTTGGCCACAATCCTTACCTTACCCGCCGCCGGTAGTGAATCCAGCACCAGTACAGTGATTACCAATTGGGATGAGAAGATCAAGCGGGGCTTTGGCAGTGAAAAGATCCGTCCCGTCTTCAGCATCATGAACCCGGAACTGTATTTTACCCTGCCGGATGAACAGATCGCCTACGGGGTCTGTGACATGATGAGCCACATCTTCGAGCGTTACTTCACAAACACCCTTAACACTGACTTGACCGACGGCCTCTGTGAAACTACCCTCAGGACAATTATGAAAAATGCTCTGCTCCTCAAGCAGGATAATAAGAACTATGATGCCTGGGCAGAGGTTTCTTTTGCTGGTAACATTGCCCACAACGGGCTCCTTGGCTTGGGCCGGGAGATGGACTGGGCCAGCCATGCCATGGAGCATGAACTCAGCGCCATCTATGATGTGGCCCACGGGGCAGGTCTGGCAGTGGTGACCCCAGCCTGGATGAAGTATGTGTACAAGACCAATATGCCCATGTTTGTTCAATTTGCCGTCAATGTTATGGGTGTGGAAGGGAGCTTCCGGGATCCTGAGGCGATTGTCCTGGAGGGGATTGAGCGCTTGAAGGAATTCTTTGTCAAGATGGGGCTACCGGTAACCATGCAGGAGTTGGGCATCAAAGAAAGCGATTTTGAACTGATGGCGAAAAAGGCTACAGGCCTGGCCTACGGCAAAGAGACGGGTATTGGTGGCCTGAGGAAGCTTAAGTGGGAGGATGTTGTAGCCATATATCAGCTGGCTCGATAATGAGCGGCATTGATTTGCTATCCCAATGAGTTGTCAAGAAGGTTAAACATAATAATAGCCGGAGCACCTCAAGCTCCGGCTGTTATTATGTTTAGCGGCTTTCAATTATGCTTGTTTTCCGTAATTCAGTGCAAATACAATTCCCTGTACCATGTAAGCGGCAAACAGAAATCCAAATGTTATCCACCAGCCAACAGCTTCAAAAATATCCCCCGGGACCAGGAAGGTATAGCCCAGGAACACAAGGGTCAGAGCCCAACGCAGTCCCCGAAAGGTGACCGAGTCGGCCTCATTTCTGACGGACATTACCCGTTCATCATTCTCGGCGATAATCAACGGGTTCATCCCCTGAGGATTTCGCTTTATCAGGATCAAATTGATAAGCAGGCCCAGGGCATAGCCAAAGGGAATCAGGGATAAACCAATTAACGCCCGTGAATTATCGACCAGATCAAGGAGTAAGCCGCCAGCAAGTAATGCCATGCCAACCAGCAGATTGGCAGCTAAATGGAGTCTCTTGGTCCGCACATATTTTTCTTTCATTCTTCTTCCTCCCAAAATAAATCGTTTAGGGTTTTGCCCAGAGCTTTACAAATTGCAATACATAAGTTTAACGTCGGGTTATAATTGCCAGATTCGATCATGCCAATGGTCTGCCTGGTTACGCCGACTATTTCCGCCAGTTGCTCCTGGGAGAGGTCATTTTCGACTCTGGCAATCTTCATGCGTTTGTTTTTCGCCAAAGAATCGCCTCCTTACGTGACATATTGTAAAGCATATATTGTTAAGTGTCAAGTATATATTACATAAAGCAATATATTTTTGTTGGTAAGTGCCCATAAACTGCCAGTAGAATTAACCTGCCTCCTGCAGACAGTAAGAAAGACAGGAGGCAGAACAATGTTCAAGAGATATCTGCTAATAATCATCTGCTTAATTGCGCTTTTGCCGGTTCCCGGTCATACTGTAAGTCCGGCCCCACAATTAACTCTGAATCCTTACGCAGGGGTCAGCTGGCAAAACCAGCATCGGGCGAATTTTCATGCCCACACAGTGCTAAGCGACGGCGTGCTGAGCCCACGGCAGGTGATTGACGCCTACCATCAGCGGGGTTATAAGATTCTTGCCCTCACCGACCACGATACCAAAGGCCCTCCAGATACAACCTGGCCCTGGCATGTGCATGGCCGGGACCCGGAAACTCTGGGGATGTTGCCAATTGAGGGCAACGAGCTTTCCCACCACGACCACGTCCTCAGCCTGTTCAACTCCCATTCAAGTATGAAGGGCGACAGCCTTGAGACCAGTCTCAAGGCAATCGGGGAGCGGGATGGGCTGGCGATTCTCTGCCATCCCGGCCGCTATAAGGAGCCCCGTCAGTGGGCATCATACATGCCTTACTTTTTACGCCATCCCCATTTAGTGGGGATAGAAGTTTATAATCAAGGCGACCGTTATCCCGGGGACCGTGAGCTTTGGGATAGACTGCTTACTGTGTTGATGCCAGACCGACCGGTCTGGGGCTTTTCCAATGACGACCTGCATAGGGCCAGTCAGCTTGGCCGCAACTGGAACAATATTCTTGTCAGTGAGCTCAGCGAACGGTCGGTCCGAGACGCGCTGATTGGCGGTGAATTTTATATCACTCATCAACCGGGAAAGGAACCAGCGCCGGAGATTACCAAGATTCTAACCGACGAAGCCGGCCTGACCATCCGGGCGAACAACTATACAGAAATTCGCTGGGTTTCCGAAGGCAAAATCATTCACAGAGGCGAAACCTTGGACTATCAAAGACATCCTGGCGTCGGTGTTTACGTGCGGGCTGAAGTGGAAGGGAAGGGAGGCGTTGTCCTCACCAATCCCTTTGGTTTTCAAATCAGCGGTCGTCCACTGAGCGTTGATCAACCGGCTATGGCCAGTGAACAAGCAGGCACAGCTCCGGATTTATCACGGCTTTTGCTCATAGTCGTCGTAAGTTTAGTTGTAATGCTCTTGATAATCAGGAGATGAAATTGCTAATATATTGTAAATGACCTTCTTGTTTAGTACAATTAAATTAATTGCGTAAACATAGTGGTATAGACTGAGACTCGGTATCTTGCCGAATATAGATTCTCAGTCTATATTTTTTCGGGAACTGGCGTAACACCAGGATCTGTATGTCGGGGAATATAAGGGAGTTTATTTTTACGCATTATAAGTTCCCAGCTTATATTGTTGCATCTATACTATGGGAGGGTTGAGTGATATGGATATCAAGAGCATAATCGTCCAAAGCTATGAAATTGGCCCGATTGGTGAAACAGAAAATCCCCGACACGGCAGCGGTAATACCACACTGCTCGAGGCCGGGGGAAAGAAATACGTGGCCAAGTGTAACGAGCGCCCGGACTTCATCCGTACCTACGCCCAGGCCCAGGTGTATCTGGAGCAGGAGGGCTTGCGACATCCCCGTCTCGTTAAAACCAGGGCAACCGCCTGGATGACGCCGGAGGGTGTGGCCCTGTATGAGTTTGTCGAAGGCGAGACAGTAGATATCTTTTCCAGCAGCCAACTGACAACTGCCCTGAAATATTTGCGCCGTTATAATCAAACTTTAAAACAAGTTCCGCTAGCCCAAGATGACCTTGAATTTCGCAACCACTGGGACCAGGCGCGCTCACTGCCCTTCTTAGTCTCGGAACTGCCAAGTTTCCTCGCTACAGCAGATATTCCCGATAAATTCAAGGCGGTTATCAATGTGGCGCTGGCCAGTTTTGCCCCTCTCCAGCAAGCGCTTAGCGCCAACAAGCAGTTGATTCATGCAGACCCCGGCCCTGGTAACTTTCTCCTCTCCGGTGACGAAATTGTTGCCATCATCGATTTCACCCCGGACTATAATCATCAATTTTACTCCCTAGCCCAGTTTGTCTATTGGACCCACCTTTGGCCCGGTGCGGGAATTAACCGCGATGCTCTTGATTATTATCTCATTCAGTACTTGGGGGAGAAAGTAACCGATTCCGATCGACTGTTGTTCTTTTACTTTCTAATATACGCTGCCCTGTTCCGGGTCACCGGCCCCTTGCTGGATTGTCTGCAGCGAGACGGTGATGTTACCCGTCTAAGCAAGCGGGTGGAGGTATTGGCCCAGCTTGTTGGGATGGTCAATAAAATCTAAATACTTATTAGCTTTAAAAAAACTCAGCCCGGGTTAATTGGGCTGAGTTTAATTAATTCTCCACTTGATAGACCTCGGTAGCTGCCTGTTCTGAGGTTATAAAGCCCATATCGACCATGCGATTGAGAACTACGCGCTGGCGGGTGATGGCCAGCTCCCAGCCCTTGGCCGGTGTATACGCGTTGGGCGCCTGGACCAGGCCGGCCAGCAGCGCCGCCTCGCCAATTGTCAGGTCGGCCACATCTTTATCAAAATACTTGCGAGCCGCTCTGACCACACCCCAATTGCCGGCGCCAAAGTTCACCTGGTTGATATACATCTCGATAATTTCTTCTTTGTCATAACGTCGTTCTAATTGCAGCGCAATGCTTGCCTCGGCAATTTTGCGTTCTAAATTCTGATCCAAGTTGAGGAACAGGTTTCGCGCCAATTGCTGGGTGATTGTGCTGCCGCCTTCCGCAATATCCCCCAGGCTCAAATTCGCCCGCAGGGCGCGGAAGATGCCACGGTAATCAACACCTCTGTGGTCAAAGAAGCGCCGATCCTCCACTGCGACAAAGGCTTCAATCAGGTGAGGAGGCATATCCTCCAGCGGAATATATTCAATCCGATATTGATCAAGATTGGCCACCAGTTTTCCATCCACATAATCGATAGAGTTGACATCGCTTTCCAAAAAAGGGCGCGGATTATCCCAGTCGATTGACCAGATAAACATGCCATGGCTGAATATCCAACCAGCTAGGAGCACCAACAGCAGGCAGGCAGCTCCCCAGCGCAGTAAACGTTTTAACATATTTTCACCCCTTCTGCATGCCTCAGCGGCCAAAGTACGGAGCTAAACAGCAGTCTGTGTTACCTTGATCAGCAGCCGACAGAGCAACCAGCCCAAGGCTGTACCTGCTATCAGGATTATTGCATAAACAATCGGGTAGGTCAGCAGCAGACTGCTGGCAATACCGCCGGCCAGCAGGCCAAAGCAGACTGCCACACCGACCTTGAGGAATGGATACATTTTCGGAAACACCAGCAATTCGCCATTGTTCTCCAGTTTGTTTCGCTTAAAAAGCCATAGTGAGAGCAGGAACAAGACAATGCTACCACCTATTATTATATACCAATATGTCAATGCCGTGTCCGGACCAAGGTAGGTTGCCGGCGTGATTAACAGCGACCAGGCCATCAGGCGATTGAGGTTGGCGATTAAACCGGGGTGGGATATTGCCCAAAGGTTGCCCAGTATAAGGCTGGCAAAACCGGTGGGGAAGATTCCAAATATCAGCGTAAAGGCGCTGGCTGCAAACAGCGAACCAGAGATGGTCGCAAAGAATACGGTGAAACTGTAGGTTCCGACAGCAATCATGGTCTGCAACCCAAACATACGGAGCAGTGCGCCTGGCTCTATAACCGACTGCAACTGCACACTGGCGGTCCACATAGCCAGCATAATCAGCAGATTAACTAGGAACACGCCGACGATGGCTAAAGAATTAAAAACAAACTTGTTTACAAATATTTGGGTGCGAGAAAAGGGCATCGACAGAAGCAGGCTGAATGTGTTTTCTTTGCGCTCTTTGGTCAGTGAGATAAGACCAAGCACTAAGCCAATGGTGACGAAAAACAATGGGGCGCCGCCACCTCCGTAAATCCGGATCAGCAGCGTTTGCATCCGGGTATAGAAACTGGCAGTGTCGGCGCTTTGGGCCAGTGCCAGGGCAATACTGCCGGGGTAGAAGCCCAAGAGGGCAGCTAGAAAGACGCCCAACGGCCCCCGGTAATTTATCCATTCTTTCCACAGCAAAGCTTTGCTGAATAGGTTGTCAATTCTCATCCTGGTAACCTCCCAGTTCAGACATAAATATTTCTTCAATACTGATATCCAGCTGTTCAAACAACAGCGGACCTGAGTTCTTGATGATCTCCAGAAGTTCTGTGTCCTTGACCACCAGCGTATAGACCTTGCCCGTCTGTGTAGTCGACAACAGCCCGGGATGGTTGGCAACCTGCTCCGGCAATTCGCCCCGGAAGGCGACTTGCAACTTGTGAACTGTTTGCTTGAGGGTGTCAACTTGCTCGCTGAGCACGACCCGACCTTTGTCGAGAATCGCAAACCCGTCGCAGATTCGCTCCAGCTCCAACAGGTTGTGGCTGGAAATGATGACCTTTGTGTTGGAGCTCGCCACTTGGTCGACGATCATGGTCAGTATCCGCTTACGCACAAAGGGGTCGAGGCCGGAAGTAGGCTCGTCAAGAATCATCAAATCCGGCTTAATCGCCAGGTTGAGCAAGAAGGCAATCTGGGTCTTCATGCCCTTGGACAGATGCTTAAACCGTTTATCCAGGGGAAGCTTGAAGGCGCGCTTCAGTTCTTCATAACGGTCTTCATCCCAGCTCTTATAGGTCAACCGGTAGAGTTTTGCCAGTTTTTCGCCGGTGAAGTCCGGATAGAAATGATGTACCTCTGGGATATAGGCGACCCGTTCCTTTAAAGACGGAGTGGCCAGCAGATCCCCATCGTCCAGCATTACTCGGCCGCTATCCGGCAGGACGATGCCCAGCAGTGAGCGAATCAACGTAGTCTTACCGGCGCCATTTGGACCCACCAGCGCAAAAATAGCGCCGTCCGCTACTTCTAGATTAATATTATCTAGAACCAGGTGGTCATTAAAACTTTTACTCAAGTTCTCAACTTTTAACATTTTCATTCCTCCCGGATGAGTGCAGCTCATTAATTAATCTTTCGACTAACTTCTTAACTTCCGCAGGGGACATTCCCAGGTGCAAGGCATCAATTATGCCCTTCCGGAAATGTTCCTGCAGTGTTTCCAGCTGCTCTGCATTTAATTTGTTTTCGCTTTGCTCTGCAATGTAGTTCCCCCGGCCGCGCACCGTAACAATCACCTTCTGGCGCTCTAACTCCTGATAGGCCTTTTGAATTGTGTTCGGGTTTATGGTGAGCGTTGTTGCCAGCTCCCGGACCGAAGGAAGTTTGTCTCCCGGGGCCAATACTCCCAGCAAGACCTGTTCTTTAATCTGGTCGATAACCTGTTGGTAGATAGGCGTATGACTGGAGACGTTTATCTGCAGCATAGCGCACCTCCTTGCTGTACCATGTGTATTATACTATATAGTACACTTGGTACACTGTCAAGCCTGAAAATAAAATTAATCCAAAAAATCTGTTGACGCTAAGTTAGCAGTGTAATACAATAACGGTAAGTGGTTAGGACCACATGACCATCAAGGTGGTGTCTAAATGATGACAATAAACAAAGCCAGCCGATTACCTTTATATTGCCAGCTCGCTGATATTATAAAAGAGAAAATTGAGAGTAAAGAGTGGACTGAACACACCAAATTGCCACCGGAGCGTGAGCTGTGCGATATCTATGATGTGAGCCGGGCCACAGTCCGCCAGGCCATGCAGGAGCTAGAGGTCAGCGGCTATATCTACAAAGCCCACGGCAAAGGAACCTTTGTCCAGCCCCTGAAGATTAAGCAGGACCTTCTCAAATTTTATAGTTTCACCGAAGAGATGAAGAAACTGGGCAAGACGCCTACATCTGAAGTTATCGATTTTACGATTGTGGAGGCCAATGAAAAGAAAGCAGAGAAGATGCAAATTAGTGTTGGTGAGCCAATTTATAAATTCACCCGCTTGCGCCTGGCCGACAACGAACCGATGATGCTGGAGACAACCTATGTGCCCTGCAGCCGTTTCCCCGGTCTTAGCAAAGAGCTTTTGGAGCAGCGCCCCCTTTACGATATCCTCACCAAAGATCACGGTATAACCCTGACCACGGCCGAAGAGCGCTTTGTCCCGGTTTTGACTAGGGATTACGAGGCCGAACTTTTACAATACAGGGAGAGCGCCCCCAGTATGATGATTGAACGTCTGACCTCTGCAGACGGGACGATTGTTGAGTATACCATTGGAATCGCCAGGGGAGATAAATTCGAGTATCGGGTTGTGCTGCAGCAATAAGTTTTTTTTAGACAAATTGGTACTGACAACAGGACAACATCACGACATTACAAAGGGAGGGGTTAGTTATGAGCAAGATCAATAGTTTTATAACAACACAGGAAATTTGGCAGCAGCCCCGGCTTTGGAGGGAAACAACCGCAATAATTGAAGCCCGTCAGAGGGAAATAAAAGAATTCATTGAACGTGCCGGTAGCAAAGGAAGGCTGCGGGTGGTTCTGACTGGCGCCGGCAGCTCTGCATTTGTTGGCGAGAGTGTTTCTCCATACCTGAACAGGATTTCCGATTACCATGTTGAGGGAGTTGCCACCACCGACATCGTCGCCAACCCCCGAAATTATCTGCCCGATGTCCCTACACTGCTGATATCCTTTGCCCGTTCTGGCAACAGTCCCGAGAGTGTGGCGACAGTGAGTCTAGCCAATGAAATGGTATCCAACCTGCATCATATAATTCTCACTTGCAATCCAGACGGTTCCCTGGCCAGAGATGCACGAGATGATGAAAAGTCACTGGTCATCTTGATGCCCTCTGACTCAAACGATAAGGGATTCGCGATGACCGGAAGCTTTACAACCATGGTTTTGGCTTCGCTCCTGATTTTCAATCTGGATAAATTGCCGATTTTCAACCAAGAGGTTGCTAAACTCGCGGACCGGGGCGACGCACTGTTGGAAAGCCCGGAGATTGCAGAACTGGCGTCCGAAGATTTTCAGCGCCTGGTCTACTTGGGTTCCTCCACTTTGCAAGGGCTTGCCCGGGAGTCGGCGCTGAAGATGCTGGAACTCTCCGCCGGTAAGGTCGTCGCTACATGGGATTCACCTTTGGGTTTCCGGCATGGACCTAAGTCCATCATTAACGAGCAAACTCTGGCAGTGTTCTATCTCTCTGTTGACAGCCATGCTCGCAAATATGAGTTGGATCTGTTGCGGGAGATGGCTGCAGACAAGCAGGCAAAACTGGTTGCGTTGCTGCCTGCCCCTGCCCCGGAGGTTGCGGAGCTGGCAGACTATGCAATCAGCGTGTCTGACACAGGCTTACAACTTGCCGATGATGTTTTCCTGCTCTTCCCCTATATACTCTTCGCCCAGTCCATTGCCCTCAGGAAGTCCGCGGCCTTGGGGATCAACCCGGACAACCCCAGTCCCAGCGGCACCGTAAACCGTGTTGTCAAGGGCGTTAAGATCTACCCGTTTGAACGGAAAGGATGATTCCAGTGTTAACAAATCTACTGACGGATAAGGACATCAAGACTAAAGTAGAAGCTGATTCATGGCAGGAGGTGGGACGACTTGCCGGGCAAATCCTAGTGGATAAGGGTGCAGTTGAGCCCCATTATCCTGATGCGATGCTTGCTGCCGTGGAGAAACTGGGTATGTATATCGTAATCGCGCCTGGAATCGCTCTTTTTCACGGCCGTCCTGAGGATGGAGTTAACTCTGTTGGGTTGAGCATGGTTACACTGAAGGATGGCGTAAACTTTGGCGTCAAAGATAAGGACCCAGTTCGGTTGGCGTTTGCCCTGGCAGCCATTGATCATGACGCCCACTTAAATTTACTGGCAGCTTTGAGTAAAGTGTTGCAAGACCAAGAGGTTGTCCACGGTCTTATGGAGGCGGAGAGTCCGCAACAAGCAATTGCGTTGATTGAGAATAAGTTTTCGAGGGAGGTTTAATGATGTTATATAAGGAGTATTTCACGAAAATCAAGGATATTTTAGCGGAGGTAGAAGCGACCCAGGGAGAAAACATTGATAAGGCGGCAGAGTTGGTGGCTGATGCCATCGGCAATGGTGGCGTCTTGCATGTATTTGGTTGCGGTCATTCGCAAATGTACCCAATGGAAGTATTCTACAGAGCGGGTGGTTTGGTCCCGGTCAATGCAATCCTTACCCCGGCTCTGGCCTTAGAACCCAAGGCCCCCCTCAGCACCCACGCCGAACGTCAGGAGGGGTTGGCCAAGGCGATTCTGGACAATGAAGAGGTAGGCGAGAACGATGTTATGTTTATTGCCTCAACTTCTGCCCGCAATGCAGTGCCTATTGAAATGGCGATGGAGGCGAAGGCCCGGGGGATTAAAGTGATAACCCTGTTATCTTATGATTTTGCACGCAGCGTAACTTCCAGGCACTCCAGTGGCAAGAAGACATATGATTTTGCAGATGTAGTTTTGGATAATTGCGGTGTGGCAGGGGATGCAGTTATGTCCGTGGAGGGACTTGAGCCCAAGTTCGGTCCTAGCTCATCAATAATTGGATTTGCAATTCTGCAGGCAGTGGTAGTTGAGACTGTAAACAAGCTGGTCTCACAGGGTGTAACCCCGCCAATCTGGGTAAGCTCTAACCTGGATAAAGGGGATGACATAAACAAAAAGTACATCCAGGAATACAGAGAGCGAATCAGTTGTCTCTAATAAATAATAGCGATAAGGAGGTGAGTAGATGCAGATAGTTACAGTCTGTGGCTTAGGAGTTGGCACCAGCTTAATGCTGAAGATGACCATTCAAGACATTCTCGATGCGGAGGGCATCAGTGCCGACGTTGAGGCCTGGGACGCAGGTACAGTAAAGGGGAGGAGCGCAGATCTGTTTGTTGTGTCTGAGGACCTGAGGAGCAGTCTCGAGGGTTTGGACGGAAACGTGGTCTATATCAAAAATATAACCGATACCGATGAAATCCGGGAAAAGGTGCTTGCTGCCCTAAGGTAAATTTTTGAGAGGAGTGGCGATATGCTTTCAGTCTTTGTTGAGATTATTACTGAACCGGCGATTGTTTTGGGTCTGGTAGCTTTAATTGGCTTGGTATTACAAAGGAAGAGATTCCCTGATGTTGTAAAAGGAACCTTCAAGACTATACTAGGGTTGTTAATCCTCAGTGCGGGGTCTGCTCTAATTGTGGACAACCTTGCACCCTTCGCGGATATGTTCACCGAGGGCTTTAATCTTACCGGTGTGGTGCCGTTTGATGAAGCGGTGATTGGCGCTCTCATTGAAAATGTATCCATAATTGCACGCACAACTTCATTTATTCTTGCGCTCGGGTTTGCTGTCAACGTTTTGCTGGCACGCATTACACCTTTTAAGTACATCTTCCTGACCGGACACATGATGTGGATACTTGCAGGCGCCCTGGCATGGGCATTCCACGATCTGGGAGTAGGCGAGACCAATACCATCATCTTTGGTTCAATTCTGCAAGGTGCAATTCTTGTGTTATTGCCGGCAATCGCCCAGCCGATAATGCGTAAGGTTACCGGCGACAACAAGATTGCCTATGGCCATCTGACAACTATTGGCGTCGTGGCTTCTGCTTATGTTGGCAAGCTCTTCGGGGATCCTGAGAAGAGCAGCGAAGACATCAAGGTTCCCGAAGGCCTTAACTTTTTCAAGGACACTGCTATCTCGGTGTCGTTTGTAATGGTTCTAGTCTATCTGATTACCGCACTGTTTGCTGGTCCCGAATTTGTGGGTGAATTTGCCGGCGAGCAACACTACCTGGTATTCAGTCTTCTTAAGGGTCTTGGATTTGCAGCTGGTGTTCTCGTTTTGCTGCAAGGTGTACGGATGTTCCTGGGTGAGATTGTTCCCGCGTTTCGCGGTATTGCCCTCAAGGTGGTTCCCGGCGCTAAGCCTGCTTTGGACGTGCCTGTTCTGTTCCCCTACGCACCCAACGCCCTGATGCTAGGCTTTATCTTTGCAGTGGCTGGAACTGTTGTCGGAATGTTTGCTTCCCGACTAATTGGAACCGTTGTTCCCGTTCCTTCAATCATCGGCGCCTTCTTTACAGGTGGTGTCGCTGGTATCTTTGGTAACGCTTTGGGTGGACGTCGAGGTGCCATGATTTCGGGATTTGTTTACGGCTTGTTCCTGTCGATTCCTGTTGCCCTGTTCTTCCCGCTCTATGACTTAGCTGGCTATGGAATTCAGGGTGTTGCGTTCCTAGTCTCTGATGGAATCGTTGCTCTGAGCCTGATTAAGGCCTTCTTTGCGGCCAATATCCCATACATTGGTCTTGGCCTGTTTGTAGTCGCAATGGCGCTTCTCAGCTGGAGGTTTAAGTCCAAGAAGACCCATACTGAAAACCCGTCAGCTTAAGTAAAATTCCAACAGTCCGTGCCTTCGGGCACGGGCTGTTAACTATATCCAGTAGGAGTGAGATGATTGAGAGACACAATAATTCTCTCGGATTTTGATGGCACAATTACAAAGCAAGACTCGAATACGCTTATGATTGAACGATATGGCAATCATCTGAACCATAAACTGGAACAACAGTTTACCTCGGGTGAGATTGGAACCCGGGAGGCAATGACTGGACATTTTCAAAACCTCACGATTTCTGAACGAGAATATGACACCTTCATCAATCAGGAGATTGAGGTTGACCCAGGTTTCCCCGAATTTTATACTAAACTACAAGCCGTGGGAGTGCCCCTGGTAGTAATCAGCGGCGGCTATACAAATGCCATTAATGTTGTCCTCGGTCGGGAAGGGATTTTGCCCGAGGCAATTCTAGCAAATACATTAGTTTTTACCCCAGATGGAATTGAGAATTGCTTTTATCATCAACAACCTGACTGTATTAAGCAATTTGGGCCCTGCGGCAACTGCAAAGCCAGTCATGTTCAACGTTATAAAAACCAGTACCGTAAGGTGATATTTATCGGTGACGGACTCACTGATCGATGCGGAGCCGAGCATGCCGATGTAGTCTGCGCCAAAGGACACCTGGCTGAATACTGCAGAGAAAATGGGTTTAACTACACAGAATATGAGGATTTTAATGACTTGCTGTATCTATTGGAGGAATTGAGATGAAATACACAGTTTTAGCCGGGGAACTTTATACTCCGGCAGGACCAAGGCAAGAATCCGCAATCTTGGTAGAAGACGGAAAGATAACAGCACTCAACAAAGAGCAAGACACAAACGCAGAAGTTATTGACCTCAGCGCTTACCGGGTGCTGCCCGGCCTGGTGGACACCCATATCCACGGCGCATACGGTCATGACGTCATGGACGCGACGCCGGAAGCGATACAGGAGATCTCTGCCTGGCTTGCCCGGCAGGGTGTGACCGCCTTTTTGGGAGCGACGGTGACCTCTGGCCTGGACAAGACTGCAAAGGCCCTGAAAAACGTCGCCGCCTGTATGGAGGCAGGCACACCTGGTGCCCGTTTGCTGGGTGCCTACCTGGAGGGCCCGTACATCGGCGAAAAACACAAAGGCGCTCATCCCCAGGAGTTCATCCGCTCTGCCATCTGGGACGAACTGCAAAGCCTGCTTCAGGTAGCCGACGGGGCCGTCAAGGTAGTGGCCCTGGCGCCGGAAGAAGCCGGCGCAATGATACCCCATTTGCGAAAGGCAGGTATCAAGGTGGCCCTGGGCCACAGCAACGCCACCTGGGAAGAGGCGATGGAAGCAGTGGATAATGGCGCCAGTATCGCCGTGCATATCTTTAACGGCATGCGGGGTCTGCACCACCGGGAGCCGGGGATTGTCGGGGCGATGCTCACCGATGATTCTGTCCGGGCTGAAATGGTCGCCGATTGTATCCATCTGGCGCCACCGGTGATGGAAATTGTTAAACGCTGCAAGGGAAAAGAGGGGGTCATCCTCGTCTCCGACTGCATGCGGGCCGGGGGCTTGGCCGACGGCGAATATGACCTGGGTGAACTGAAGGTAACTGTGGAGCAGGCGATTGCCCGGGTCAAGGGCAGCGACAGCCTGGCGGGCAGTACCCTGCGGCTTGTGGACGCGGTCAAAAACATGGTGGAGCGAGTGAACACCCCCCTGGAAGAGGCAATTGCCATGGCCACCATCAATCCAGCCCGGGCGATTGGCCTGGACAACGAATTGGGCAGCATTGAGCCGGGCAAGCGAGCCGACCTGATTGCCATTGACGAAGACTATAATGTAGTATTAACAATGATAGATGGTAAAATAGTCCACGACATCCGGAAAGGGTGAGAAGATGATACTGATTAACACCAAGCAATTGCTCAAGGCCGCACGCGCGGGCAGATATGCAGTGCCGGCCTTCAACATTCATAACCTGGAGACTATTCAGGTAGTGGTGGAGACGGCGGCCGAGCTCAAGTCGCCGGTTATACTCGCTGCAACCCCCGGGACTGTCAAATACGCCGGTCCCGAGTATTTGTTGGCCATGGCCCAGGCCGCCTCTAAGCGGTGCCAAATTCCCATCGCTTTGCATCTGGACCACTTCGAAGCTCCGCAGCGTCTGAAAGAATTGATGGCCATGGGCTATCCCTCGGTAATGATTGACGCTTCCCACAGCCCGCTGGCGGAGAATATTGCCACAGTCAAAGACATCGTCGCCTTTGCCCGGCAGTATGATGTCTCGGTGGAAGCGGAGCTGGGACGCTTGGGTGGCCAGGAGGATGACCTGGTTGTAGACGAGAAGGATGCATTCCTCACCGATCCCGCCGAGGCGGAGGAATTTGTCAGCCAGACCGGCGTCGATTCCCTAGCCGTCGCCATCGGCACCGCCCACGGCCTCTATAAAGCTGAGCCTAAGCTGGACTTTCAGCGCCTAGAGGCAATAAATCAGCGCCTCGACACTCCCTTGGTCTTGCATGGCGCCTCCGGTGTGCCGGAAGCGGATGTCAAGAAGACTATCACGCTGGGGATTACCAAAGTAAATATCGCCACTGAGTTGAAGATTGCCTTCGCCGATGGTCTCAAGGAATACCTGGCAGCCAACCCCGGCGCCAACGATCCCCGGCACTATATGCCCCCTGGCATGCAGCAAATGCAGCAGGTGGTGGCCGATAAAATCCGCATGTGCGGCAGCGTCGGCAAGGCGGGGGGCTGCACATGATCCTTACCGTAACCCTCAATCCTTCGGTGGATATGCGGTTTGTCGTCACGGAGTTTGCCCGGGGTGGGGTGTATCGTAGCAAGGAGGAGCAGCAGACCGCCGGCGGCAAGGGCTTGAATGTCACCCGGGTGCTGACACAGCTCAAGGCGCCTGTGCTTGCCACCGGTCTGCTCGGCGGCGCCAACGGCGACTTCATCCGTCAGCAACTAACTGCAGACGGCATCCGCCACTCCTTTGTCGACATCAGTGGCAACACCCGGGCCTGTATTGCCATCCTGGAGGAGGGAGTGCAGACCGAGGTGCTGGGGAAGGGGCCGGAGATTACCGAAAGCGAGCTCACCAGCTTCTACCAGGCCTTTGACCGCCTGGTGCAGGAGGCAAAGCTTGTCACCATGTCCGGCAGCCTGCCGCCGACACTGCCCCCCGACACCTACGGTCACCTGATTGAAATTGCCCATAAATCCGGCTGCCAGGTACTACTGGACAGCAGTGGCCAGGCCCTGGCGGGCGGACTTAAAGCCAGGCCACTATTGGTCAAGCCCAATCAGGAGGAGCTCTCTGCCATCGCCGGGAGCACACTGGCAAGCGAAGCAGATGTGGCCCGGGCTATGGAGGGGTTAAACGCCGAGAACGTCGTCGTATCCCTGGGCAAGGCCGGCGCACTGGCAAAGTGGAGCGATAAATGTTACCGAATCAGGGTCCCCGAAATCCAGGCCGTCAATCCTGTTGGTTCTGGCGATGCGATGGTGGCCGGGCTGGCCTGGGGGCTGCACGAAGCTTGGGCGCCCCAGGAAATCCTCACATTCGCTGCGGCCTGCGGCGTTGCCAATGCCTTGGAAAAGCAAACTGGCACGGTAAATCCGGAGACGGTTAACGACTTGCTGACGAAAATAGAGGTAACCGAACTAGAATGACATTTAACAGTGCCTGTGCATGACCCATGCCCGGCGCTGCTGTTTTTTCGGGGCAAAACAGCCCGGGTGAAGTTTGACGGAAGCGCCTCAATAGCTTAAGATGAAATTGGTCTATACCACCAACCATTTTTTCCATACCAACCGTTAACTACGGTCCGTGCCCTGGGCACGGGCTGTTAATATTCACAGGAGGGCATAATGAAGCACACGATAATACTCATCGATTTTGACGGCACAATCACCCAGCAGGATTCCAATGTTATTGTCAGTCGGCATTACGGCACTCCCCCCAGCAAGGCCATGTATGAAAAGGTTCATTCCGGCAAGATTCCCATTCGGGAATCAATGGGCGGGGGCTTCACCGGTGTTAAGCTCTCAGAGCATGAATACACGGAGTTTATTCGCCAGGCGGTAGAAATTGCCCCCGGCTTCCCCGAATTCTTCCGGCAGGCAGAGAGCAATAACATACCGCTGGCGGTTGTCAGCGGCGGTTATATGAACCCGATTCGGATTGTCCTTGACCGGGAGGGGATTACGCCTGCGGCTATTTATGCCAACCGGCTTGAATTTACCCCGGAAGGCATCAAGAAACAATTCTACCACCAAGCACCCAACTGCGATAAGGATTACGGTCCTTGTGGCAATTGCAAGGCCAGCCATGTCAAGCATTACAAAGAGCAGTATGACCGGGTGATCTTTATTGGCGACGGGTTCACCGACCGCTGCGGAGCGTTGCATGCCGATGAGGTGTATGCCAAAGACTGGCTCGCCGACTACTGTCGGGAGCATGGCCTGCCCTTTACCGAGTTCAACGACTTCTATGACCTCATGCACATACTTGGAGATGTTTAATTAAGGTTGTTTACTCTAAAAAAACAGCGCCCGGGCAATATGCTCAGGCGCTGTTTTAGTAGGAGGAGTTAGCCATTCACTATGTCAAACGGGCTTTATCTAACTGATAATTAGTCTCGAGGTTCAACCAGAATTGAGCACTGGGGCCGAGTACCTTCTCTAGTTTCAGGGCGGTTTCGTAAGTTATGGGGGCACGGCCATCTATGATCTTACTTAGATACCTGGTTGTTATTCCTAAGCGTCTGGCTAATTCAGCTTGATTTATGTAGAGATACTTCATGTCTTCTCTGATTGATTCCCCAGGAGGTATTGCCACCGTCGGCTTGAAATGGTTATCTTCTTTACTTCCCAAGGTAGTCATCCACCTCCTCAAAACGAAATTCCCTTGCAGTAGTGATTTTGTGCAGTGCAATTTTAGCATATGTGGTGATCATAATCAATAAATTCTGTCTTTTCACGTTCATTATCGGTAGAAAAAAACACACCCACAACGGGATGTGCTTGCTCACTAATTGCCGGGCTTATACTCCCAGACAGTCCTTTACTTGGTGCCATGGGATTATCTTTTTTGCGTGTCTGAAAGAGCCTTCTGGCTGATCCGCACGAAAAAATATTACAAAGTACCTAATACATTCCTGTCATGTGAGCACATTAACTCAATTTAACACGTAAATTGTTACTTTTTGCTTGACCAGCTAGTTTAATACGCGTATAATACAGATGTAACAAAAGTTAACTAATTTAATGACAACAAACTGTTTGGTGCGGAGGTTGATATTATGAATCCGACAGCACGACGTCTCTATATCCTCGATTATTTGAAGGAGAAGGAAACTGTCGAGATAGGTGTCTTAGCAGAAGAACTTGGTGTTTCTACAATGACAATTCGCAGGGATCTAAACCAATTTGCTAAACAAGGGCTGGTATCACTAACTCATGGCGGTGCAGTTCTTAATTACGGTGCTACGATAGAAGCTAATTATGCTATTAAGCAAGGTCATATGGTTGAAGAAAAGAAGAGAATTGGACAAGCTGCCGCCAAGCTTGTTGCTGAAGGCAGTGCTGTGTTTATCGATTGTGGCACCACCCCCCAGGAAGTAGCTGTGCAGCTGATCCATTCTTCCAATATAACTGTACTTACTAATTCATTATTAGCAGCGAACACTTTTGCGCAATCACCTAAAGTGAAGCTAATCATGGTTCCCGGTCTTTTCCGCGCTAAATCTATGGGATTTCTTGGTCCCGCGGCAATCGAGTTTATATCTAGAATGCGATTTGACTATGTGTTTCTGGGGACTGAAGGAGTAGATTGTGAGACTGGAATAACAGTTCCCGATATTGATGATGGAGAAATGAAACGGGCGCTAGTAAGCCGAGCAAATAAAGTTGTTGTAGTGGCCGACCACACAAAAATCGGCCAGAAATTTATGATGTCGGTATGCCCTGCTAGTCAGGTATCTACCTTAGTGACAGGAAAGGAGGCATCAAAGGATATAATCAGGTCTATGGAGCAGGCTGGTGTTTCCGTCGTGACAGTCTAATGTATTGTCGGTAATTTTTAATGGTAAATTAACGAAAGGGTGTGTAATTGTTGAAACCTGCAACAGGATTTGAACGTACCATGGGGACAGTTGGCAATTGGGTGGAAACAAAACTGTCGCCACCGTTGTTGCGTCTAGGTAATCAAAGGCATGTACTGGCGTTGCGGGGCGGTCTAATCAGGATAATTCCGCTTCTAATTATCGGTTCGATCCCACTGATTCTTGCTAACTTGCCAGTGGAGTCTTGGGCTAATGCCATGGCACCATATGAAGCCGCTTTGATGACTTTATTCTCCATGTCCTTTGGATTCCTCAGTTTATATCTTTCGATTAGTGTTGCAGCTGAACTTGCCCGGGGATATAAACTTGAAGTTACCTCGGTTAGTATTATTTCTGCAGCTTGTTATTTAATCACGGTCGCGCCAATAGATTTAGAAACAGGAACGTTATCTACACAACATTTTGGCGCAACAGGGATGTTTGCGGCCTTCCTTGTCGGTATAATTGTTGTAGAAGTGATGCGTTTTATGCGCGACAGGAAACTAATGATTAGAATGCCTGCTGGGGTTCCAGACAATATTTCTGCTAGTTTTTCATCTTTAATCCCGTTGCTTGTTCTATTTGTCTTCTTCTGGTTACTCAGAGTAGTATTGAATTTCGACCTTGCAGAAGCTATTAGTTTCATTGTAAGTCCATTATTGATTCTTGCTGATACATGGTATGCAGTTCTTGTTACATCACTTCTCCTCACAATGTTGTGGTTTGTCGGGATTCACGGTGGCTCCTTGACCGTACAAGGCGCGATGTACGCTTTTCTGTTTTCTAATATTGCCGCTAATGCTGCGGCTCACCAAGCTGGTATGCCACTACCCCATATTTTTACTGAGCCGTTTGTATTTACGTATGGGATGCCATCTGGAGTTGGCATTACCTTGCCCCTGATTTTAATTTGGTGGCGTTCACGTTCTGTAAAGTTGCGGGAAATTTCCCGCGTGTCACTTGCACCAGGAATCTTCAATATCAATGAGCCAATTAACTTCGGCGCACCAATAATCTTGAATCCATTGATGTTCCTACCCTTTGTCTTTGGCACCACTACACTGGGTATGATGTATGGGTACATTATTACAAAGATTGGTTGGGTCACTGCTCCGTTTATTCAAGTGCCCTGGACGACGCCGCCCCTTATTCAGCCTTACTTGGCGACTGGTGGTGACTGGCGGGCTGTAGTTGCGCAGTTGATTCTCTTTGTGGTTGTTGGATTGATATGGTTCCCGTTTGCAAAAATTTGGGAACAGCGGTGTATAGCTGAAGAGCAGGAGAGCGCTTAGGGATAGACAAGCGGGCAGAAACTCTGCCCGCTTATAAATAAACAATTATTGAAAGGGTGAAGCAGATGAAGATTAAAATGGTTTTGCTCTGCGCGATGGGTATGTCCTCAAGTATGATTGTTAAGAGCATTCTCAGTGCATCGGAGCCCCGGGGGTTGGAGATTGAACTGCCTTCTCATCCGGTTGTACATTACAAGGAGCTGGATTATAGTGATGTGGACCTGATTCTGCTAGCACCCCAGGTGCGGAACCAGAAAAGTGAAATTGAAACATATTGCGAAGGGGTACCAGTTGTTCAAATCGGTATGCGTGAGTATGGGCTAATTAAAGGCGAAGAAATTCTTGAACAGGCCTTAAAAGAGTTAAAAAAATAATTACATCAAGAGGTGTTTGACATGAATCCATTTGTTCAGGAGATGCTTACTCAGGGTGAGGTCATGCGTGAGTGTATTAAGCAATATAATTCTGAGAATATAAATAATCAGGAAGCTCTTGATAAAATAAAGTTGTTATTTCAGTCCGATCGGTATAACCGTATAATATTTGCCGGAATGGGCAGTTCTTATTATGCACCTTATTCTGTCGCCGGGTATTTGACCTCACAGGGAATTCCGGCAATTGTTTCTAATGCCTACGAGTTATGTCACCATCAATTTGAGTTGTTGTCTGAGGATACACTACTGGTGGTTGTGTCTCAATCTGGGGCATCTCCGGAAGTTGTTGAATTGATTGAAAAAGCTAAGGCGAGAACTACAGTAGTTGGGATTGTTAATCAACCAACCAGCCCAGTTGCCGCTCGAGTTGATATTTCACTCTTTATGCACTCTGGTTATGAAGCACACATTTCCAGTAAAAGTTACTTGTGCACTTTGGTGGTGCTCCAAATGTTAGCACTACATCTAACCGGTGGAGTGAAAGCTCAGCACACTAAATTATTTGAGGAGATTGCCGATTGGGTATCCGACTACTTGGCAAGATTCACTGATGATACACCTGCATTAGGTGATTTTCTTAATGGGACAACCAGTTATGATTTTTTAGCTAGCGGTGCTGCTATGAGTTCGGCACGCCAAGCAGCCCTTATATTCCGTGAAGGGCCCTGTGTAACCGCCACAGCAGTAGAAATCTCTGATTTTTCCCATGGCTGGGATCTTTCCGTTTCCCCCGGCTACACCGCCTTTATTTTTGACTCTGATGGGAAAAAAGACTCTATAGAGGAAAAAATGAGGAACCACATCATTGACAAGGGTGGAAAAGTTGTGTTGATTACATCTGCTTCAGTTCAGTCTACAGAATCGCTCATGGTTATCAAGCACCCTAAAGTACAGGAAGATTGGGCGCCTATGCTGCAGATTATACCTTGTAATACCATCATGGGTTGGTTAATGGGGGCTGAAAGTTAATGATATTTGATGCTCATAATCATATCGGATTTCGCAAAGGTCTTGAGTATCCTGTAGAAAAGCTAATAGGAGAAATGGATGCCGCTAATATAGACAGGGCTGTGGTTTTTAGTTTTCCTGAACAAATTGATAACGATTATGTTGCTGAAAGTGTTAAGAGGTTTTCTGATAGACTAGTGGGGTTCGCTCAGGTTAACCCTTGGAGCCAAGACGCTGAGTTAGTATTAAAGCGTTGCGTAGAAGACTTGGGTCTAAAAGGCTTAAAATTACACCCTGTGAGACATGGCTATGCCTTTGACAATCACACCATATTGGATCCAATTTTTTCATTGTGTGAGAGATATTCTATACCAGTTCTTGCATATGGCGGTGCCAATGTATTGAGTAGTCCCAATATGTTCGAGGAAATGGCTCAGACGTTTCCCTCAGTTAATTTCATTCTCGCCCACGGCGGCCAAATGTATGAAACGCGGTCTGCAATAGGTGTGGCTAAGCGCAGGCCAAATGTATATATTGAGACTTCGGCGATGTTCGCAAATAGAGTCGAATCTTTGTATAAGGAAGTAGGGCCTGAGAAGATTGTTATGGGGACAGATAAACCATATGGTGATTTCGCAATCGAACTGGAGAAAATTCAACTGGTGATTGCTGAGCCAGAAGTCAGAGAAAGAATTACTTGCCACAATTTGAGAAAACTGTTGGGTGAAAAGGTGATGAACTATGATTATTGATTCTCATAACCATCTTGGTACACGAAAAGGGGAGCATTTTCCCATCGAAGAGTTGCTTAAGTGGCTTGAAAACGCAGGGGTTGATGCCTGCGTGGTCACTACTCATCCAGAGGCAATTAATAATGATTATGTGGCGGAAGCTCAAGCTAATTACTCTGACCGCATCATTGGGTTTGCGGTAGTTAATCCTTGGGATTGGGAGGCTGAAAGTGAGTTAGAACGTTGCCTAGGAACCCTTAATCTTAAAGGACTTAAGTTGAATCCTATCCGACATGGCTACGCATTAGACAGGCATCAAATTGTCGATCCGTTATTTGCGATTTGCGAAAAATACCATGTACCTGTCCTATGTCATGGGGGTTCGGATTTGTTTACGATGCCTGGGAAATTTGCGGAGATGGCGGCCAGTTTCCCGAAAGTTCCGCTAATTCTTGCCCATATCGGCGAACCGGACGCTGTGGAAAGTGCTATACAGGTTGCCAAGCGTTATGACAATGTCTATGTTGATACTGCTGGCATTAGGCTAGATACGTTGAAACAGGCTATCGAGCACTTGGACCCTGAGAAGATTTTAATGGGTACCGATGCATCTTGGGGTCGGTTCGAATTGTCGATGGAGTTGGTCCGGAAAGCAACTTCAGACCAAAGAACAAGACAATTAATAATGGGTGAAAACATCGCAAAATTGTTATCTTGGCCCGTAAGTGAAAGGAGCTAACTTATGAATCTTCAGGAACTCGAAGCCGTGTGCATGGAGATGATTGCTAACGCCGGCGAAGGCAGGTCAAAGGTCTTGGAGGCTGCAGATTGTTTTGCTGATGGAAACCCACAACGAGGCGCACAGTTATTAGAAGAAGCAGAGAAGCACATACATGATGCTCATCAAATACAGTTTTTAAAACTTTTGCAACCTCAGGCTGCGGGTGAGACAATTCCGTTTCACTTGCTTCTGATTCATGCTATGGATTTGTTGATGATGGCAATGTCAGAAAAAACATTGGTTGAGAAGATGGTTAGGATGAACAAGTCAGATACGGGGGGCTCTTAGTGAAAATAGGAAGAAAAATTGTAGAAAAACCGTGGGGTACTGAGGAATGGATTGCGCATAATGAATTTTACGTGTTAAGAATCCTCAATATCAAGAAAGGTGCCCGGGTTAGTCTGCAGTATCATGAGCAAAAAGTTGAGAGTCTTTATATTGATAAGGGCTCCGCCATCTATACGTTTCAACGCCCCGGAGGTGAGGTGGAGGAACGGATAATTAAGGCCGGGGATATCCTGGAGCATCGTCCGTATGAGATCCACCGTGAAGAGGCTTTGGAAGATATGAGAATCATTGAAGTCTCCACTCCAGAGATAGATGATATAATTCGGTTGGATGACGATTATGGCCGAAAATCTTAATATAGCTTAACGGGGTCTGAAACAGGCTCCGTTATTATTATTGAGGAAGGTGAAAATATTTGAAAACTCTTAGAATAGGAATGTTAGGTTTTGGGAATATTGCAAAAGTTCATGCTCTTGCCATTGAAGCAATGCCCTATATACTTGATAACGTAAGTTATGTTCCTTCAATTAAAAAAATCTATAAACCAGGAAAGCTCAAGAACAGATGGTTGCAGTCAAAGCATGTATCCAATATAGAAGCGATTGTTGAAGATAAAAAAATTGATATTGTTGATATATGCAGTCCGAATAGCGCACACAGGCAACAGGCTTGTACAGCGATTCAAAAAGGTAAAGCAGTATACCTGGAAAAGCCATTAGGATTAAACCTTAATGAAGCCAAACAGATTACTGACGCGTTAGGTTGCTGGGGTCCAGTGTTGAATCAGGTTGCTTTTATGTACAGGTTCATGCCAGCGATGGTTGCATTGCGTGATCTTGTGCAAGATGGACAATTAGGTGAGATCTTTAACTTTCGATTTGATGCTCTGCATTCCAGCTATTTAAGCGAAGAAAGAGCTTTAGGCTGGAAGTTGAATGCAAAGGAGTCTGGGGGAGGACCACTGCTAGATTTAGGAGTGCACCTTGCCGATTCAATTCGCTTCTGTCTCGGAGAAATAAAGACAGTATCTACTACACTAGGGACTGTTGTCAAGGAGCGTCCTTTGGCAGATGGCTCTCGTGGAACAGTGGACGTTGAGGACTGGGCATATGTCAATATGAGGTTAAGGAATGGTGCTAGGGGAATATTGAACGTTTCCCGGGTTGCCGCGCTTGCGGAAGAGCGCACGACGTTTGAGGTTTACGGAAGTCTGGGTAGCGCACTTTTCGAAATCCGGCAGCCTCGTTCGCTTCGCGTGTTCAGGCATAAAATTGGAAAAGAAGAACTAGTCGCTAACCCTGTTTATTCCGATTGGGGGGAATACCTGTCAACAATATATCCTCCCAAAAAGCTGTCCCTAGGCTGGTTGGCTGACGCACACTTCGCTAGCATGGCGAACACATTTAACAGCTTCACTGCAGGAGAGATTCTAAGAAAGGAAGCCCCTGATTTCCATGAGGCGAGAATGTCTCAAGCTGTTATAGAGGCTGCTTACACTTCTGCTGTTAGAAGTGCCCCTGTAGAGGTTAGCAATTAAATCTTCTTTTTGGTGTTTCACATTGTGTTCTATCACGTTTCCTCGTCAATCCTTTAAACATAAATCCCCCAAGGCAGCGATAGCATGACCTTGCTACTGCAATGGGGGAATATTATTTAGTGACCGGGCTTATACTCCCAGACGGTACCTTCCTTGGTGTCCTTGACCACGACACCCCGCTCTGCCAACTGGTCCCTGAGCTCATCGGATTTGGCCCAGTCTTTGTTGGCCCGGGCCTGGTTCCGCTCTTCCAGCATGGCCGCCAGCTCTGCCGGTAGCTCTGCTTGCTCCTGGGCAACTTCCTGGTCCAGCTTCAGGCCTAAGATTTCATCGAAGCGGGCGATAAGGGCCCTGCTGCCCGGCTCGCCGGATTTAACCGCTTCCCAGGCGTAGGAGAGGGCCAAGGGCACGTTGAGATCATCATTTATCGCGGCGTTAAACTTATCCAGCAGCTGCTGGTTGGGGGCAGCATTATCTTCCGGCAGCTTCTGGAACCCTTGCCGCAACCGCTTCAGCGAGACCTGGGCTGATTCGAGGATATCCCAGGTAAAGTTCAGCGGCGTGCGGTAGTGGGCGTTCAGGCAGAGGTAACGGAAGGCCAGCGGGTCATAATTTCTTTTCACCACGTCGGTGATTGTATAGAAATTGTTTAAGCTCTTGGACATCTTGCCGCCGTCTACCTGGAGAAACTCGCCATGAAGCCAGTAGTTGACCCACTGCTTGCCGGTATAGGACTCGGTCTGGGCAATCTCG
This sequence comes from Bacillota bacterium, assembly GCA_009711825.1. NCBI lineage: Bacteria > Bacillati > Bacillota > Bacillota bacterium. The sequence goes on from VEMY01000009.1 coordinate 51,614, forward strand.
TTCTCATGGTGAATGGGAATGTGATCGATGCCGCCGGTATGGATGTCAATTTGTTTACCCAAATACTTCATCGCCATGGCCGAGCACTCGATATGCCAGCCCGGATATCCCGGCCCCCAAGGGCTGGGCCACTGCATAATATGGGTGGGCGGCGCATCCTTCCAGAGGGCGAAGTCCGCCGGGTGCCGCTTCTTATCGTTTACTTCAATCCGGGCGCCGGCCTGGAGCTCCTCCAGGCGGTTGCCCGAGAGCTTGCCGTACTGCTCCTGTTTCTGGACATCGAAATATATCCCGTCACCTTCAATTCGGTAGGCAAAGCCCTTTTCCAGCAGGCCCTGGGTAAGCTCGATCATCTCCTGAATATGGTCGGTGGCCTTGCAGATGATGGTCGGCCGCTTGATGTTTAAATACTCGCTCTGCTGCATAAAATTCCCTGTGTAATACTCGGCCAGCTCCCAGGGAGTTTTCTTCTTTTCCCGGGCGCTTTCCACCATTTTGTCCTCGCCCTCATCGGCGTCAGACTGCAGGTGCCCCACATCGGTTATGTTCATGACATGGGTTACTTCCAGGCCATTATATTCCAGAACCCGGCGCAATAGGTCGGCAAAGACATACGAGCGCATATTTCCGATATGGGCATAATCGTAGACCGTGGGACCGCAGACATACATGCCCGCTTTCCCCGGAACAAGGGGCTTAAAGACCTCCTTGGAACGACTGAGGGTATTGTATAATTTCATCTCCATATGACGCATCCTCCTTAGGGCATATCTTATCTGTACTCAATATTTTTGGCAACAGTCACGGGCAAAAAAGGAGCGCTTATCCTTTCTTGTTCCGGACATTTTTGTTATACTCGTAAGCAACACTCTTCTTGGTAAAGGGGGCGGAAAGATGTCAAAGTATCGCCACTATTTTTATCTAGCACTCGGGCTCCTCTTAATCCTTATATATAATGAAGCTGTTTTAAGATTGGCTACCACCGGCGATTATTATTTTGCCGGGACTGCCTACCGCTTACTATTCACTATACCATATGCGCTGGTGTTTTTCCTGATTTGCACCCTGGCCACCGGCCAGCGAAACAAAATTATTCTTCCCGTCCTGTTATTAATTAACGCCTTTGTTTTTGCATCCCAGCTGATATATTTCCAGGTCTTCAAGACCTTTTACTCCGTCTACTCGGCCGGTAATGCCTCCCAGATTATCGAATTCTGGTTCGAGACCTTCATGGTTGTTGTCCGCAACACCCATTGGGTGCTGATGCTCTTTGTGCCGCCTGTACTCCTGCTAATCTTCAGGAAGCGACTGCCTTTGGTCTCGGCAGCGTCTTGGAAGCTGCGTATGCTTGTCATTTTACTGCTCGTTGTCAGCCAGGTCTTGGGCTTAACCACAGTCAACCTGGGTGACAGAGGCATCAACTCCGCTTATGATGTCTACTACCAATCCAGTTATCCGGTTGCTGCGGTCCATAACTTCGGACTGTTGACGACAATCCGCCTGGACTTACAGCGGGCAGTCATGGGCTGGACGCCGCAGATAGATGTGCCGGTGGATGCCTTCCCCGATACCGATCCCCAACCCGATCCCAAAAAGTATAATGTCCTCGACTTGGACTTTCAGGAGCTCTTAGAAACCGAAACCGAGGAGGAGTATAAGGAGCTGCACGAATACTTTTCCCTGGTGCCGGCCACCGAAAAGAATGAATACACCGGCATGTTCGAAGGTTATAATCTGGTCTTCATCACGGCTGAGAGTCTGGCGTCCTACGCAGTCCACGAAGACGTGACGCCCACCCTGTACAAGCTGGTAAACGAGGGTTTCAAGTTCACCAAATTCTACAACCCGTACTGGGGCGTAAGCACCTCCGACGGCGAGTACGTGGCCACCCAGGGCTTAATCCCCCGTAGTGGCGTCTGGAGCATGCTGATGTCTGCCGATAACTACCTGCCCTTCACCATGGGCAACCAACTGCAAAAACTTGGCTACAAGACTATGGCCTACCACAACCATGACTATGACTTCTACCGGCGCCACATCTCCCATCCCAACTTGGGCTATGAGTTCAAGGCCGTCGGCATGGGGCTGGACATCACTCCTGCCTGGCCCGAGTCGGACCTGGAGATGATGGAGGAGACAATCCACGAATACATTGACCACCAACCCTTCCATGCCTATTACATGACGGTGAGCGGTCACCATCAGTATAATTTCCTTCGCAACGATATGGCGATCAAAAATCAGCACCTGGTGGAGGACCTGCCCTATTCTACCGAGGCCCAGGCCTATCTGGCCACCCAGATTGAGCTGGACAAGGCCCTGGAATACCTGTTGGATCAGCTAGAGGCAAAAGGCGTCGCTGACGAAACCCTGATTGTCCTCAGCTCCGACCACTATCCTTATGCCCTCAGTCCGGAGGCGATGGAGGAGCTGTCCGGCCACCCGGTGGAACAACATTTTGAGATCCACAGGAGCCCCTTGATCATCTACACCCAGGGGATGGAGTCGGAGACAATAGACAAGCCCGCATCCAGCCTGGACATCATCCCCACCATCTCCAACCTGCTGGGCCTGGACTACGACTCACGGCTGCTAATGGGCCAAGACATCTTCTCAGACGACGACCCGCTGGTGATGTTTGTCGATGGTAGCTTCATCACCGACAAGGGGAGATACAACTCCTGGACCGGCGAGTTCATCCCAAACCCGGGGGTGGAGGTAGATGAAGGTTATTTGGAGAGAATGACGATGCTGGTGCGCTCAAAGTTCCATTACTCGGCCAGGATACTGGAGACAGACTATTACCGGCATATCCTGGGGCAATAATCCAATACTCAGCAGGACGAAAGCCAGCCCACCCGGGCTGGCTTTCTAGCTATCTAATTAAATCTAAGCAAAAACCTGGCTTAAGCTTACCTTTAACCCTGGAAATATCACCGAGCTTGCGGCCTCATCGCCTTTGAATGCCAGGATCTTATCTATCCGTTCGTTTGTAAGCACGTAGATGTAAATCTCGGCGCTGTCCGTGTTAACTACCCAGTATTCTTGAACACCGCTTTCCATGTATAGGTCCAGCTTCTGCACCATATCTTTGCTTCTTGTGGATTCGGAGAGCACTTCCACCACCAGGGAAGGGGTTCCCCGGTACTTGCCTTTTTCATCAATTTTGTCCCGGTCACAAATGACAATTATATCGGGCTGGACCGAGTTAACCTTTTCAGAATCGCCGAGACGATGGAGTACGACATCGAAGGGTGCAGCCAGGGGCTCACAATCTTTACCCCTGAACCAGACAATAAATTCACCAAATATTTCACGGACTGCTTTCTGGTGGGGGTATAGAGGGGAAGCCAGGAGGACAATCTCTCCGTCGATGTATTCATAGCGGTTTTCACTTTCCTCCGTCATCTTCAGATACTCTTCGTAAGATACCCGGATACCTTTTGGGTTGTACCTGGGGGAGCCTTCACTGACCGTCCAGCGTCCCAGAGTTTTGTTCTCGGTGTAGGGTAGCAGTTTAGCCAGTGGTTTGCCGTTCTTTGTGATGATGATCTCCTCAGTCTGGCAGAGCTGAAGGTATTTGCCGAAGCTGTTTTGCAAGTCTGTGGTAGTGACAATCATCTTCGCCACCTCTTATCTTAATATTAAGACTATTGTCCCACAGTTCTTGGCTAACGTCAATTAAGTTAGCTAAAATCTTAGGCAACTTTAGTCCGATGGTTCAGATTACCGCTTCTAGCATACTGTATATGCCAATCATTATGTCGTAACCACTGGTTGCTCCAATGCCAGCTACCTGGGCAGCTGACTCGGCCAAATCCTTTCCTTCAAAGATGTTTATCAGCAAATCTCTTACTGGTTCGGCGGCGAGTCCCTTCTGTCCCATGTGCAACATGTGAAACCCGAGGGTGGTAGTTTTGACGTCAAGGCCGCAAGGTAGTTCGTGGTAGATTGGGTCCAGAATGCCGGTTGCCCCGAGATAAGTCCGGGTTATCAAAGCTCCATGTATCATGTCGTCCGCTGTTGGGGTGGCGCCCACGCCCAGGCCTGCAAGACGCAAACAGGTTCGTTGGAATAAACCAACATCGCAATGCACCAATGCTTTGACCAGGCAGGGAAAGTGAAGAAGCAATTCCTGCTCAAAAGGACAGTTTGTGCTTGCGCCGGCCAGGGCAGAGCTGGCGGAGCGGGGCATGGAAACCAGTAAGTTTTTTAAAGAGTTTGTGCTGTCGCTGAGAATCGTCGGATCTGTTTTTAGACCGTTCGGTATGCCAAAGTCGATTGCTGGCGTTGTTTCAAAATACATCTTTATCGAAGAGTTCACATTGTTAAATTCTATACATCCCTGTCCAACACGGCAGGATTGGTTATCATCAAAATAGTTATATATTGTAGTAAAATCTTCGTGGGAGAGTCCCATAGCTGATGGACCTTTGTAGATCTGTGGCGACGAAATCATCACCAAATCCGGTGTGTCTCCAATGCGCAGATTAATTACTGTCTGGTGTCTGGAAACCGGGAAAAGCTCTTTGGTTTTCGTGAGTTCTAAATCGGTGGCCACCCATAAGGCTTCGACAGCGGATTTCAACGGGTTTCACTCCTTTGAATAGAAATATTTAAGCGGCTGAATGTTATCAGCCGCTTAAATTATACCATTGTTTGACTAGCCGGCGATTTTGCTCTCTCCGCCTAAATCTTTCCGTTCTTTGGCCGATAAATAATATAGTCCGAAGAACAGTACAGACAGGAAGGCGTAGCCAATTGCCTGATCGACAGCGGCACCGACACCAATCGCGTCGGCATGGACAAAACCGAAAAAGGAGAACACTGCGCCAGCCAAGGCATAGATTGCTGCGTGCTTAAACTTATGGTCGATCACGTAAGCGGCAACTGATGCAATGACCATACTGGTGATAATTGCGCCGTTGCTGAGGATATTCATTCCGTTATAGAGGACGCTGGCGTTCTCTAGGGCGCCAATGCCAACTTCATAGGCGTTGGTCCCAGCAGCATTTAAGGCGTTATCTACCAGGTTGATGCCCCACATCGCAACCCAGGGGATAATTGCCAAAATAACGACCGGCGCGTGCTGTTTGGGTGTTGCCTGGAAGGCCTGGGCGCCCATTACCAAGCCAATGTAAAGCAGGATTGGCAAGACCGCCACCAGCGGAACCACATTAAGCAGGATTGGCACTACACCCAAGACACAGATTAGCAGCGAAGCGATACCGGTGGCAACCGAGTAACCGGCCCGGGCACCGATGTTCTTCCAGCCTGCATGACCAATGTAGACAGTGGTTGTGAACGGACTACCCAGCATGGCGCCGATCAATGTTCCTACACCATCAACAATCATACATTCTCTGGTGTCATACTCATCGCCGGCGGCAGCGGCGCTTTCGATGTTGTTCAATGTGGAGACTGCGTTGCCAATACCCAGTGGCAGTGCTACCGCCAGGTAGGGAGTAATCCCCTTGAACCCTTCAATTACGTCCCCGAACCGGAACCAGGGCAGTGATACAGACATGTTGGATACTGATTCCACCAGGGGTTCCGGACGCATATACCCGGTGATCCAGCCGATGGCAGTACCGATGATGATAATTGCCAGACCGTGGGGGATGTTCCCCGGCAGTTTTTTGTTGGCCAGCCAGCCCAGAAGCACAAGGCCGAGACTGACAAAGGCGATGTAGGGAACTTCCCAAGTTTCAAAGGCTGGCCGCATTGCAATCAGGGTCAAAGATAACCCGGCTACAACACCAAGCATGGCAGCGCGAGGTGTGTGTTTGCGGACAAAAGGACCAATTGCGAAACCAAAAATCTCAATGAATGCTTCAATTACACACCAGGCAATACCCACCTGCCAGGCCAGAACCGGATTCCCGGTGCTCCAGAAAACAGGACCAATTATGAGGAAGGAAACGATAAACATGTGGCCAACAGTCGGGCCATAGGGCAGAGCGGTAACATCATCACGTTTTTCCTTGTGGGCCAGTCTACGGGCAGCAAATCCATAGTACACGTTACCAATGATTAGTGCGACACCGACTGCAGGCATTACCCGTCCAAATACGATGTTTGCGGGAATGCCTACGGCAAAGAGTAATAATCCGGACATAACCATCAGGTTGGTGATAATGTTGGTGAACAGGCCGAAAAATCCGTTCCAGTCACCTCGTGTCCACCAGGAGAAATACGTCTGTTCTTTCACAGCGATTTGCCTCCTTATTCCTATAATTTTGTATTACTTTTAATATTTGACACCATACCAGCCACTGAGTCAGCCGGGGTGATCAAGCCCGGCGCTGGTGGCCGTCGTCAAATAGAAAAGCCTAAACCGAACTGTGTAATGCCTTCAGGGCTGTGACAAAGCATTCCAAGGGGATTTCCGTAATTCCGGCCCCGACAATACCATGGCCCGGTTCGCGATGGGCGATGCCGGTATTGATTTTCGGGTGAATGCCCGTTTCCACAACCTTGCGGATATCTATACCGGTGGGGGCGCCGATAAAGTCCAGGGCAGGGATGGTGTACGCCTTATTTTCAGCATGAGTTATTTCCGCCATGGACTTTGTAAAGCCAATTGCTTCTGAGAGCTTACCGCCAACCAACTTGACCATTGCTGGCGCCGCTGCCATTGCGAAGGCGCCGATGCCGCATGTCTCGGTGATGGTGCTGTCTCCTATGTCTGGGTTGGCATCTTCCTTGGTAAATGGTGGGAACATTATCCCTCGAACGGGCGGGGCTGGTGCGGTAAACCATTGGTCACCCAATCCACTGACCCGGACACCTGCTTCCACCCCATTCCGCGCCATCGCAGTGACGATGGTGCTCATTGGGATTCCATGGCCCGCGTCTAGGGTTGCTTTGCAAGCGGCCATAGAAAAGTTGAGGAAAAACCAGTCATTATGCTGCATGTAGTCTGCCAACTGGGCCAAATGTTCGCCTGGTCTCTCCAGCCTAGTCAGGAAGGGCATAATCTCCCGCAGGAGCAGCGATGTTGAGGCGACATGCCTGTTATGGCATTCATCACCCATGTGCAAAGCGCGGGCTGTAATTGCTTTGAGATCGATGCCGCCGCTCTTGCGCACTGCTTCGCCCAGCATCGGCCCCATTACATCCCGCTGCCAGGCCAGGATATCCTGGACGTCAGAGTCAAAGGCGCCGAAGCTTAAGGCCTTACGGTTTTTCTCGCTATTGAAATTGCTATACGCCCGGTTGCCATCGGTGCGGTTCTCAACTACCATAATAGGCATTGATGCGGTAATTACACCGGACATAGGGCCAACGGTATTGAAATGGTGACAGGGAGAAAAGTTCAGCACACCGGAAGCCGCCAGGGCCATCGCTTCATCCTTGTCCTTGGCCCGGCCCTCAAAAATCAGGGCACCGATGACCGCACCCTTCATCGGGCCACACATATTCTCCCAGCTAACCGGCGGGCCGGCATGGAGGACTGTGTCCGGGGTAAACCCGGGTATTACATCCAGTGCTGGTCCCACATCAATCCAGACGGGCTGGGCGTTTAGTATTTTCTCCAGGGCTTTGTCATTGGCCTCCTGAATCGCCTCGTAGTGGTCCTCCAGGGCCAGCAGAATACTATTTAATTCCTGGTCTCCCTGGGCGGGTGGGCGCCAATCCACCTGAACACTGTCTGAACCGGCTGATTTCACTGTTTCCCCAAAGCTGTCCACACCGACGTTGACGACCTTTGGCTTGGACCCTAAAAGCTTGTCAGACATCTCAATCACTCCTTTCCAATATTTCGCTAATTATTCTCCCAGCTACTTGAGCAGCGTACGCGTTGGAAGGTAGCACCAGCACTCCAGCGTCAGTTAGCAAAGATTCTTGAGCAGAGAGCACCTGGGGATCTTTCTCGGTCCCACAGACTGATGCCACAACAGTCACACTTTCACCATACTGTTCCCGGGCCTTTTTAACTGCTTCAGCAAGAGGCGCGGCAGGATTTGGATGGGAGCCGTGGCCTAAGACAACATCGCAGAGAATTACCGCCACCTCGGGGTCTGCCCATTCTTGCAACAATTGCTCTGCCCGGAAACTGGGATCAATCATGGGGTGGGGCCGGCCAAGGGTATACTGGTCATCACCCAAATCTAATAGCACATGTCCAGATGTATTTTGAAAGTCAGTGATTCTCAGCTCGGGGTTATGATGAATATTGGAATATATGGGAGACAGGTTCTCGCCCAGTATCAGCAGGGCTTCGTCCGCCAAACTGCCGCCGGTGTAGAGCCCGCGGATATATCTTCTTTTTCCTGTAAGGTTTTTGGCGCTCGCCGCTAAAATTTTCGAAATGTTGTCACGGCTGAACGCATTCATTTCAGGCACTGCGTCCTTTCCTGACTCAAGAGCGACGGCCATCGCCGCGGCCTCTTCAAGGTTGGCTGCAGCATAGCTGGCGCCGGAAACGAGCTCAGGGTCACCGCCCAAGAAGGCCAGGACCACCGGTTTAGTGCAGGATTTAACTCGCTCGACGATCATTTTCCCGGTGTTGGCGCCAGGTGGCTTGGAAACCAGAACGATTACCTTGGTCTGTGGATCAGACTCTAGATAATCTAATCCCATGCCGACAGTAATCCCCCCTACCTCATCGGAGAGGTCGCGCCCACCGGTGCCGATTGCGTGAGATATACCTGAGCCAAGGCGATCAATCAAGACTGTTACTTGTTGGATCCCGGTCCCGGAGGCCCCGACAATCCCAATAGCTCCAGATGCTACTTCGTTGGCAAAACAAACTGGCACGCCACCGATGATCGATGTTCCGCAGTCCGGTCCCATTACCAAAAGTCCTAACCGTTGTCCAAGCTTTTTAAGCCGAACCTCCTGTTCAACAGGCACATTGTCACTAAAAATGTGGACATTCATGCCCGAGCGCAAGGCTTTAAAGGCTTCCAGGGCTGCATATTCACCCGGCACTGAAATCAGGGCCAGATTTGCCCCCGATAAAGTCTTTTCTGCCTCGCCAAGCGAGCGGAGGCCGACATCTTGAGCTCCTTCGGTTTGGCCGTGCTCGTCCAACAGGGCCTGGTAGCGGTCCAAAGCCGCATCCGCCTGCTCTTTAGTTTCAGCCTCGACCAGAAAAAGCACGTCGTTTGGACCGGCGGCTTCCAAATCTGCCAAGTTGAATCCGCCTCGCACCAGGGTCGCTTTGTTGTTTTCTGTACCCATGATTGCTGCTGCGCGGGAAATACCTGGCAAGTTTTTTACTTGCTCTGTCAGCTGCATTAACTTTACCGAATCCTGGTATGTGTTCTTTCGAACAACTACATGCATCGCCAAATTCAACACTCCTTTCCCAAGAATAAACCTGTTGCTAAAATTGTAACAAAAACTTAACTTGACAAGATATATCTCCCGGTGCCAAAAAAAGAACCGCTTTTTTGGCACATACAGACAAAAAAAGGGCGACTAGTGCCCAAGATTTTGTAACTATTATTCTCTATTTACGATTTAGTTGTTTAATCATCAAGGCTAATTGTAAGTTCAACCGACCTTCAGATGTGCCCAAGTCTTCACCGGTAATCTCCTGTATCTTGTTGACCCGGTAGCGCAGGGTGTTGTAATGAACATACATTGAACGGGATGCTTCCCGCAGATTGCCGTTATGGCTCAGCAGGGCTGACAGGGTTTTAATTAGGTCATCATGTAAGCTCAGCTCACCAAGCAATTCAGTTGCAAAACGCTCCAGCTCCGGGTTTTTCCGATTGGAGGCAAGCAATCTATAGGCACCCAGGTCATCAAAGAAAGTAATTCTGCCAGAACCCTTAATCATTTTCCCAAGCTCCAGGGCCTGGGAGGCTTGTTTGTAACTGCCCTTGAGGACCATAACATCTTCCGCTTGCCTGCCCACCCCGGCAGAAATAGTAACATTGTCTTTTAATCCCTGTTGCATCTTTAAAATCAGGTCCATTATCTGCTGTTTCGGGGAATCACTGGCGGGTTTAGTCAGCACCAACATGCGCGTGCCCATCTCCACCCCAATTGATCCGGGCGCATAAGACTTGATCGCTTCACTAACCAGGCCCCTGAGGTTTCCCAATATCCGGGCGGACTGGTGAGTGCCCTGAATCAGGGTGTCAAAATCATCGATTTCTATCAGTAGCGGGACAAAGCCTCCAGACAAGTCCCAGCCATACTTTTCCCCCCGGGACAGCACTTCTGTTTTTGACGCTAACCTGCCAAAAACAAGCTCCTCCATAAAATGGCTGCGAAACCGCCGCTCAACTTCATTAACTGCCCGCAGCTTGGCTGTTTCCAGGGCAACAATGGTTGCAGCCTGCTCTATAACGTTAAGCTCACATTCTGCTCCCGGCTGGAGCCAGATTCCGAGAATCGCATAATCCTCTCGGGCAACAGTGACCGGATGCGCCAAAAACTCCAATGCGCTCCCCTGATTATCAACTTTAAATCTGCCTCTCCTGTTCGCAGCTAAACGTTGCAGGTAATCAGGTTGGCCCGCCAGGTCAGAAGCTAACTCAACCCAGTCGTAACCGGCAAGTTCACCGCCATCAAAGGCCAGCAGGCGCCAACTGGTGGAGTGAACAGAAACCGGGGTCTCGAGGATAACTGCGAGCATATGGGCAACTTCACAGATGCTTCCTCCACCAAGCACTATGTCGGTAAATTTTTGATGAATTTCTTCGTTTCGTTGCAAAATCCGCGTTTGCCTGTTGAGGATTTCTCCGAGAACAGGGTTGAGGATATCATTAAACGACGCATCCCGAGGCAGGCAAATTATTGGAAAGTCCGCTTCATTTGCCTGCTCAATCATAAGTTTGGGAACAGCGTTATCATAGAACACAGGCTTAATTGCTAGGGCTGCCACGCCATGCTTAACCAATGTGGGAATCAAGGTTTCTTGGGCATCTTTATCAGTTCTAATTGGGTAGGTGGTGGTCACCAATAATTCGTCTCGCTTGATAAAGCGCTTAATATCTGGGACCTCCATAATATTAACAGACTTAATCAGCCGGTGCCTGCCGTTTTTGCCTGCCACGAGTGTAGCGTTTTTGAGGGCCTCCATCTGCATTGCTTCCGCAACTGTAATCCTCATTGCCTGCACCTCCTGAACATGTTAGGGTAAATATTCTAGCTAAATAGTGTTTATCCTGCCCGGCTTTTCGCACACATTTTGGAAGCCTACAAAATTAACGGATTAAATTTTTACATAAGCCAAGCTCTCCAAAGCTCTAGAACAATCTGAGTAAAGGGTTAGCGATAACTACGTTGAATAGTAATAATAGTGCAGAAACTTCGCGTAAAAAGAATACTCGGTGGAGGTGACAATGCTGAAGCGATTTCTTGGTGTAACTGTTTCCCTGTTGCTCCTATTTACAATGGTCGGCTGCAAGGGCTATGAAGGCAGCACAGATACTGTCAACAGTGTCCAGCTCACTGACGACGGCGGCTATATCCTCGCCGGAGATACTGTCTACCGCAATCAGGGGCGGGAGGCCCTAATTATTAAGACTGATGCGGATGGCAATGTGGAGTGGCGCCTTAATTTTGCGGGCCTTGGTCTCGCTATCGCCCGTGACGTTCAACAGGCGGACGATGGCGGCTACATCGTGGTGGGAACTACACAGCTTTCTGAAGCAAGCAATAATGATGTTCTGCTTGCCAAGGTGGACGCCCAGGGAGATAAGGAGTGGTTCCAGACCTATGGTGGCGACGGAGCTGACTATGCTTACTCTGTGCAACAAACCCCCGACGGGGGCTATGTTTTGGCTGGTAGCACCAATTCTTTGGGCACCGGCAATACTGATGCCTGGCTGATCAAGACCGACGCCGGGGGGGAAGAGGAGTGGTCCCAAACCTACGGTGGCCCAGAAAGAGATTACGCCAGCTCACTGCATATCTCTCCCGACGGCGGCTATATCCTGGCCGGAACTGCGACCAAGGATAGTGTCAACGGGTGGTTAGTCAAGACCGATGTCCGGGGCAATAAAGAGTGGGACCAAAGCTATGGCGGCGACGAAAATGACTATATCCTCTCCATGCAGGCTACCGCAGACGGCGGCTATGTCCTGGCAGGCAGCTCGTGGTCTCTGGGCGACGATTATTCTGCCGGCTGGTTAGTAAAGACTGACGCCCAGGGGAATGAAGAGTGGGGCCAAAGCTTTGGCGGAAATGCAGGGGATGTGTTCACCGATGTCCGCCAAACCCGAGATGGGGGATATATTATCTCGGGCGATACCCGCTCTTATGCAACTGAGGACGCATATGTCGTCGGTTGGTTGGTGAAGACCGATGCCGGAGGTAATGAGGAATGGTCGCGAACTTTCGAGGAACCCCTGCTGAGCTTTATTTATGCAGTCCGGGAACTTCCGGGAGATGGCTATATTCTCGTCGGTACAGACCACAGCACCAGCCTGGCGACCAGCTATTTGCTGAAGGTAGACCCTCAGGGGGATGTGGAATGGTTCCAGACCTTTGAAGGCGCCGCAGGTGTAGCCGATACAATTCTGTTGCTTGCCCTGCTCTTAACTGTGCTGTTGTTTAGCGCGCTCTACTTCCTTACTTACTATCGGGACATGGAACAGAGGGGGGAACGTAAACTAATCTGGCTGCTCAAATTCTTGTTCCTCGGCCCCATCGCCGCCGCCTGGTATAAGGTGTACCGCAAGCAGGAGGCGGAAACGGATCAGGGAAGCAATATTTATCGGTTGGCCAAGGGTTTTCTCTTGCCCTGGAGCTTGTATGTGTTGGCGCTACCGGCCTTGCTCTTTGGGATAATTGTGCTCTTTGACACCTCGGTGGGCGTGGAGCATATCGGCGAGTCGGCCTTCTGGGGCGTAGTAGTCTACATGCTTTATATCTTGCCATTCTGGGTGCTTTCGTTAATTGTCCCGATTGCTGTCATGATGTTTAGCAGGGGGCCAAAGAAAACAAAATTGTAGATGAAGACACCCCCAACCACAGCGGTTGGGGGTGTTTAGATGGTGGTACTAATGCCATGTAGCAACTAGCTTGCGGATGAACAAGACGCCCGTAGAACTATCATGCAATACAGCTTATGCTGCGAAGAAAGCGTAAAGAATTTGCTTGGCTGCCCGGGAAATGATGGGAAATAATCCCTGCAGCAAGACACCAATAATGAAATTCTGCTCATATAGCAAGAAAAGTATAACCTCCCGGTAGCCTGTGGGTCATAATATAAGCAGGCTTATCAATGGGGGGAGATATAATGTTATCAACAGATGAGGCGCTGTGGTTTATGGATGAACGGATGCATCACCACCATATCCCGGGGGTGAGTGTTGCTTTGCTCTCTGGGGGCCGGATGCAGTGGGTAAAGGCCTGGGGCCAGGCTGACAGCCGCACCAAGGCCCCGCTGACCGAGCAGCATCTTCTGTATGCTTGTTCCATGACCAAATTCATCACTGCTCTGACAACAGTTGCCCTTGCCCAGGCAGGAAAAGTAGATCTGGACGAAGATGTAAGCCGGCTTCTGAAGAGTTGGCAGCTGCCACTTGGCTCAAGCAGCCCGACTTTGCGGCAGCTTCTTGGCCATCAGGGCGGCATCATTGATGGGGAGGATTGTTTCCTGCCCCTAGAGGACGGCCAAAAAGTGCCTGCGCTTACTGAAATCCTGGCAGGAAGTAGCCCGGTAAACACCAAGGCTCTGACTGTGGAAAGACCGCCTGGCAGCACCTTCGCCTACTCAGACAACGGCTATTGTTTGGTGCAGCAGGTGCTGGAGGATGTAACGGCAAAATCCCTGGCCAGTCTAGTCCAGGAGTATGTATTTGCGCCGTTAGGCTTCGGGGCAAGTTTCCTTGAGCAACCCTTGAGCCGGGAGCGGCATCACTATGCCAGCTCCGGCCACAACCCTCATGGCAGTGTCATTGCCGGCAAGTTCCCAGTTTACCCTTTCCTAGCTTCGGCCGGTCTCTGGTGTGCAGCGGAGGAATATGCCCTGGCTGTTAACGAGCTGTATAATGCCCTGCAGGGCCGGGGTAAAATCCTCAGCACAGATAGCGCCAAGGCGATGATCATCCCTGATAATGTGGATTGTATTGGTCTTGGTAACTTCTCCGGTGGCAGTGGAGAAGATCGGCATATTTATCATCTTGGCTGGGGGGAGGGGTTCCAGTGCGCATTTGTAGCTTGGCCCTGGCTGGGTAATGGGGTTGTGGTGATGACCAATTCCCAGCCCGGTGTGCCCCAGGATCAGTCGCTTGTTGGCGCTATAATCAAGGCCCTGGCCCAGGAATATGATTGGGGATCAGTGAGCTGGCTACCATAAGCATAAAACATCACCCCGTGCTATAATTTACACGGGGTGATTAACGTATGGCAGATAATGAATACCTAAACCGGGTTCAATTAGCGATAGATTTTATCGAGGCGAATATTACCGAGCCCCTTACTTTTCAGGCTGTGGCCCGGCAGGTGGCGTTGTCTCCCTACCATTTTCACCGGCTATTTAGGGCGCTGGTAGGAGAAACCGTAACTGATTACATCCGAAAGCGTCAGCTTAGTGCAGCGGCCCAAGAGCTACTATCTGGTAGACGCCGTATTCTGGACATTGCTGTGGATTATCAGTTTGGCTCCCAGGCTGCCTTTACCCGGGCTTTCAAGCGGGTTTATAACACTACTCCCCATGCTTATCGCCGGCAGGGCCAAGCCCATATCCTGCTGGAGCGAAAAGTTCTCACGCCCCAGGTTTTGACCCATCGGGCAGGGCAGATAACCTTGGAGCCAAGGATTGTCCAGCTGGCGGGTTTTTCGGTTACAGGTATGGAATACAGGGGGAGGAACACCAACCAAGAGATCCCCGCTCTGTGGAGTGAGTTCGCAAAACGGGCCAACGATATCCCCGGGCGTATAGATCATCGTGTTACCCTGGGAGTGTGTGAGATCCTTATTCCCTTCACCGAGAGTAGTGTCTTCACTTACTTGACCGCTGTGAAAGTAGAAGAGGATAGTCCGGTGCCCACAGGTATGAGGAAGATTTATATTCCCGCCCAGTCCTACGCTGTGTTTACCCATACCGGCTCTCCAGAATTGCTGGGCCATACCTATGAGTATATACACGGCGCCTGGCTACTGAAGTCCGGGTACGAACTGGTAGAGGCGCATGATTTTGAGTGGTATGATCAGCGCTACTGCCCACAAGATAAGCACTCCCAACTGGATATCTATGTGCCAGTAAAATAAATAGGCCAAACTCAAACTCGGGCGCTGTCCTCAAACTAGGTTCCTTGGGTACAGTTTATGGCCTTAGATACGACAGGATTTAGGTTTTAATCGTCAGGGGGCCCCTTTGTTACTTAGGAGCAAAGGGGAAGTGGTACGTTTTTACAAGGAAGGAGTAGTTGGCCTATTTAGAGAACTTGTGATTCAGAAAGGGAGTGTTATAAAATGCCTCACGAGCAGTTAAGAACAATAGAAGGTGGAAGGGTTCTCGATCTTTGCACAGGGGATGGTGGTTTTGTCCACCATTATATAAAACAGTATATTAATTATACAGAGATAATTGGTATCGACACAGATGAGCAAATTCTACAGGCAGCAAGGGAAAAGTTTAAAGACGAGCAAATTTCCTTCGAGTTTGCCGACATATACAACTTGGCTTATCCGCAGGAGAGTTTTAACACTGTTTGTTTGTCCAATTCCCTGCACCACTTACCGGAACCCCAAAGGGTCTTAGAAATTATGCAGGGCCTTGTTCCCAAGGGGGGATACGTAATAATCAATGAGATGTTTAAAGATAACCAGACGCTGCAGCAACAGTCCCATGTGGATATACACCATTTCTTTGCCCAAATCGATGAGATTAGGGGGATGTATCACCAAGAGACTTACAGAAAACAGGATATCTTAGCTATGGTAAAGTCCTTGGAATGGGAATCCCTGACCTGGTATGAACATATGTGGCCCAAGACCTCTGACGATGTGGAACCCTTGTTGGAAAGTTGCTATAAGTTTCTGGAGCAGTTTCAGGAACACCAAGGATTAAAGGCAGAGTTTGACTCCATCGCTAGCCGGATAAGGAAGAACGGGTATGCCTTTGCTACCCAGCTAATGGTGATCGCAAAAAAGTAATCTCCGAACCAAGTCCTCACAGCCCTCTTCCATACAAAGCCCGGGAAAGGAAATAATGCGGTCGTCATTGCTCGGATTGCAACAGGCGGGCAAAAAAGTCAGCGTTTCGCAGCATCTTTTTCACGATCGGCGCCACATCATCAGCCAAGGCATATTCCTCGGTGAGGGCTGCCAGTACATAATTGTATTGCTCAGCATAGAGTTCGAAGTCCACAGGTCTAATCAGGCCAAGTTCAGCCATCAGCGCAAAGACATGGACATAATAGCCGGCTGGTTCCCTAAACACAGTTTCTATATACAGTTCCTTCGCCCGGGCATTGCGGTATTTCTCGCCGTAGATGACCCGGGCTGCTTTGTCCATGTCTTCACCCAATTGTTTGCCCACCTGCATCACCAGATACTTCAAAAACTCTTCCGGGGATAGATAGCTCAGCAGTTCCCGGGCCTCGGCCTGGGAAGGGCGGGCGCTCTGCACTCTTGCGACAAAGAATTGAAAAATCTGCTCCAGAATCTCTTCCTTGCTGGCATAGTGATTATAGATGGAACTCTCCTTGATGCCTACGGCGCCGGCAATCTCCCGGATCGAGACAGCATCATAGCCCCGTTGGGAAAAGAGCTCCAGGGCGGCTTGAAATATCGCTTCCTTTGTCTGTTGGCCACGCCGGGTTCTTGTTGTCATAAGCCCACTCCTCTATTCCACATATTCACGCAGAAAACGATCAATTTCTCTTTGCACAAGGTCTTCGCTGCCAAACATCAGGTGACCGCCTTTTTCAATCGTCACCAAGCGGGCATTTGGTATTCGTTGCTCCATTGCCACTGCAGCCTCATACTGGGCGGCCGGGTCATCCTTGGCGTTAATCAGCAGGGTGGGGACAGTAAGTTCCTCCAATTTATACTCCTCGCTGTTCTTAACAGTGTCTGTGTTGGAGACATAAAAGTCAAAGAGAAACCCTTCCCGGCGTGGGCGCATTGGCAGCAGACTGCCGATTATCTCCGCCGCCTGTTCGTCTTGTTCCGCAGACAATTCGTAGTTGGCCTGGATAAACATTCTCTGGGCCAGCGGGCGGAAGGGGTGGGTCATTAGCCAGAACATAAAGTCAGAACCGGCCACCCAACTCATCACTGCCTGGGGCGGCAGTGATATTTCTTCGCCCTCTGAGAGCGCGGTAGAAATGAGGATTAGGGCAGAGACTCGCTCTGGATAGCGATTAGCAAGCTGGAAGGCCGAGGCCCCGCCTGCAGAATATGCTATGACTGCCACCTGCTCCAGGCCAAGCTCATCCAGCAGGGCAATATAGGCATCTGCCTGCATTGCCACGGTTGCATCCTTCGGTAAAGATGTGCCCAGATAGCCGAAGCGAGAAGGGACAATTGCCTGAAAGGTAGCGGGGACATGGTCAGCGGCCAGGTTCAGGCCCTGGTCGAAGCCTCCGGCGGCTCCATGGAGCAAGAGGACCGGAGCACCGGAGCCACGGACACCATATTCGATTGGGCCATGTGGAGTGTCTACCACTTCACGCTCCAGGTTGTCTAGGCGTGAATAGGCCGTCTTGATTGCAGGGCCATAGAAAAAAAGGCGGATGAAGATGCCAGCAATGACAAGGGTGATGAGGACATAGAGAAGAATTTTGATACGGCAGGACCCCTTTCCTGGTGGGATTATAAGCGATAGTTTTATCCTCATATTAACTAACGTTTGTTAGTTTGTAAAGAGTGCCTGCTTGCTGTTGCGGATTTGTAATATAGTAGCCTTGTTAGGCTGTTTCTAGCATAGGGCCTCAGAAATGAAAGGATGTTCTGGGAAAATGTAGAATATCTTAGTATGTATACATCTATATTCGGATTACTGGTATGAGGGGGTATAGGGATGTCAGGGAAATTGGGTGCAGTACTGAAAAGGTTATTTATGGTCGCCTTGGTAGCTGTCATGGTGCTTTCGATTGTTTATTCAATTCAGTTCTACCGTGTAACCGATAATGTTCAGAGGCGTTTTGTCCTCAATAGTCAAGGTGCATATGCTCAACTATCAAATGCAATCCGAATGGTTGAGGCAGGAAGTCTTCATAGTGCTGTATGGTATTTGACTGATGCCAGAACATATGCGTTTTCCAATCATCAAGTTTTGTCCGAAAGTGGTATTTTCTCAGGAGTATGGTTCTTTAAGCCCGTTTCTCATGAGGCAATAATTCTAACAGATGACACTATACAGGCCGTTGATAGTGCTATGACGGGGTTTTATAATGGCAGCGGCGAACTGAACCCGGGGGATATGGCGCGGATTGAGCAAATCCGCGAAAAGTATAAAGCCTTTCTGGATTATATCGACATTTCATCAGAGCCATCTTACTTTACACTGAGGCGTAAGTTAAGAGATTATGCCAGTCCTTAAGCAGCGAAGGTGCCGACTCCGGGGGAGGGAGGTGGCACCTTTTTATTTGCCGTGCTGCAGGCAGTTTTTGCTACAGAGATTTTGGGAAATGAAAGGATATTCAGGCAAAATGTAGAATTATCTTACTATGTCACGGGTTTGGTTTAAAATTGATAGGGGTGGTTTAGTGCGTAACTCCATCGTTGGTCTTGATGACCACCTTATTTTGCATCTGAGTGATTCCATCAGGCGGGCAAGGCGCATCCGCTTTATTGTCGCGTTCTTAATGGAGTCTGGATCCAAATTGTTGGCAAGCTATCTGGCAGAAGCAGCCCAGAGGGGTGTACCCATCCAGATTCTCACTGGCAAGTATATGAGCATCACTGAGCCCTCAGCAATATACCACTTGTATAATGTGCTGGGTAACAATGTAGAAATCCGTTTCTTCGATGAGAAGGTTCGGTCTTTCCACCCCAAAGCTTATTTGTTCGATTACGACGATGACAGCGAAATTATAATTGGGTCATCGAACATATCCCACTCCGCGCTGACAACAGGTGTGGAATGGAATTACCGGTTTAAAAAGAGCATCGCTCCTGAAGACTATGAGATTTTTAGCAGAACATTTGATGATATGTTTGCCAACCGCTCTGTCCCCGCAACAGCTAAAGAGTTGACCGCATACTCCTTGAACTGGCGGAAGCCGAGATTAGTAGTAGTTGAGTCTCCTACTGCTTTACCTGAGGCCCCAGAGCCCTTTGGTGCCCAGGTAGAGGCTTTATACCACCTGAACCGAGCCCGAGAAGAGGGAATTGACAAGGGACTTGTTGTGGCTGCCACCGGGGTGGGTAAAACCTATCTTAGTGCATTCGACTCAGAGAAGTTTAAACGGGTTTTGTTTGTGGCTCACAGGGAAGAAATTCTACGCCAAACCGAAGCCACCTACAGAACTGTTAGACCAAATGCACACATCGGCTATTACACGGGTACCCAAAAAGACGAGCGTATGGATGTTTGCTTGGCTACGGTCCAGACCTTGGGCAGGGAGAATCATCTGCTCAACTTCCCACCGGATTACTTTGATTACATGGTTGTTGATGAATTCCATCATGCCGCAGCTGACAGTTATGTGCGGATAATAGAGCATTTTAAGCCTGAGTTTCTGCTGGGGCTTACTGCCACACCTTACCGAACTGACAACCGGGACATTTTCGCTCTCTGCGATGACAATGTTGTTTATGAACTGTACCTTAAAGATGCCATCAACAGGGACATGCTGGTACCGTTTCGATACTACGGCATTTATGATGCCACCGACTATTCGGGAATTGCTGTCAGAAACGGTCAGTATGTAGTAGAAGAGCTGGAGAAAGAGCTGTCCCAAAAAGAAAGGGCCAATTTGGTGTTGGAGAAATATAAGGCTCTGGCTGGCCAAAAGACCCTGGGTTTCTGCGCCAGTATTGCCCATGCAGAATACATGGCTAGATATTTTCAGGAACAGGGGATTGCTGCCTATGCTGTCCACAGCGGGGAGGATACGGAATATACGCTTGAACGCAAACAAGCTGTGAAGGCGCTGGAAGATGGGAAGATAAAGGTGATATTTGCTGTAGATATATTTAATGAAGGCGTTGATATCCCTGCTCTGGATACCGTCCTGTTTTTGCGACCGACAGAGTCTTTTGTAGTCTTTCTGCAGCAACTGGGACGGGGGTTACGGAAGTATGACGGCAAGGACTATCTGACTGTCTTGGACTTCATTGGCAATTACAAACGTGCCCATTATATTCCTGCCCTGTTGGCGGGGGAGAATCCCCAGGATGAAAGCGGGCGCAGAAGACGGCCCCAGGAGCAGGAGTATCCAGCAGAATGTCATGTGCAGTTTGATTTCCGTGTTCTGGATCTTTTCCGGGAGATGGTCAAACGGGACCCGCTCGCTCAACGCATGCGTGATGATTATTACCGGATTAAAGATGAACTGGGCAGGCGGCCTACGAGGGTGGATGTCTACCTGGGTTCTGACATACCGATGCGAGAATTCCTTAAACAAGGTTGGTTGGCTTTTCTCAACAGTGTTGAGGATTTAAGTTCTATTGAGCAAGCATGGATTGATACCGAAGCAGAGAAGTTTTTGATAAATATCGAGAAGACGTCAATGTCCAAGGCCTATAAGTTGCCTACCATCGGTGCTCTGCTGCAGGGCGGGACAATTAGAAAACAGGTCAGTATGGACGAGGTTGGTAAACGGTTCATGGATTTCTATGTGAATAAGAAACTGCACCAAAAGGATTTGCAGGATAAGAGCAATCGGAATTGGCCAAAGTGGAGCCAAGAGCAATTTACGAAACTGGCCCGGAAAAATCCGGTTCACTTCCTGTCCAAAGGCAAGTTCTTTAACTACGACGAGATAAACCGGACTTTCTATCTGGATTCCGAGCTGGAGGATTATTTATCGCCGGCGCTGGCTGAGCACGTGCAAGATATTCTGGAGTATAAGCGGATTGATTATTTCCGCAAACGTTACCGGGAGGATGATTAAATGAAGGAATGTATTTTCTGCAAGCTGCCGGAGACAGAGCTGCTTTGCGAGAACGATCTGGCCAGGGCTTTTTATGACAAGTTTCCGGTAAACGAGGGCCATGTTCTGATAACGCCCAAGCGGCATGTGGTTGATTATTTTGGTGCTACTCCGGAAGAGCTGGCGGCTATAAATGAATTGGTTGCCGAGGTTAAAGAGATTCTGGACAAAAAATATAACCCCGATGGCTATAACATCGGGGTAAATGTGGGACATGCCGGTGGGCAAACGATATTCCATTTGCACGTTCATGTGATTCCGAGGTTCGAGGGGGATGTTGAGGATCCTAGGGGTGGGGTCAGGAATTTGAAGCCGAATCTGGTTGAGTATGTCGCTAAAACCACTCAAGATTTATAAGCCTGTTCGATTACGATAGTGAGGACGGATAGTGGTATCTCTTGAACAGCTTGTCTGCGCACTCTAATTAAAACTCAATTCTTTGCGATAAAACTACAAGCATACCTCTACCTCACTGATTGCAGATTTCTTTAAAGAAGCCTATGTCTTTATCTTTAAGCGTTCCAACAACTACGCCTCGATCTAACAGACGGTTACCAGATTCGCAGCAGGTTTCCGGGAGCAAAGAACAATTGTGACAAGCAGCAAGATTACATGATTCTGGCCCCTGCCCAGCAGACTGAATACAAATGGGGTCAGACGTGCACCACTGCGCATTTTTCACAGCATCAACTATGGTATCCTCGATACGACCAGTCTCGCCCTGACGAACCAAGCCGCCAAGCGATCCTTCAGAATCACCAGAAGCCGTATAAATTAATACCCCATACATTTTGTGTTCATTGTGCGTCTTCTCGCAATAGATACGTTCGCGAAGCGCTGAGCTCCCATACCCGCAGTCAAAGCTAAATTGATTAACTAGCAAATGTGCAAAGGTATGAATTAATACAAATTCAGGGCGAAGATTACCTTCGGCTCTTTGCCCGAAATTGGATTCTTTGTGTGCGCGATTCAATGTTTCAATACGTTCCCGTACATTTCTTTTTTGCGCCCATCGCTGTAGCTCCTCCACATTAAATTCGAAGAAGATACCTTCGCCGTATATTTCAATAGCTGGTAACCAATTCTCGCTACCGGTTCGAAGCAATTTTTTCCTTTCGGACACAGCAGCATCATTTGGTTCCAATCGGGAGAATCCAACAAATGCACGTGTTTCACGAAGTTTCGGCACCAGTGATATGCTCTTAAAATATCTCCTTATTATCGGATTGTAGCGGTCAATGGGATAATTTTTCGAGTGAAAGTCCTGCGCATCGCTTCCGCTATCCTTGATTAGTACTTTATACTCCGCAAGGCGGTACTCGTCTTCTGACGTCTCTTCAGTAACATCTGATATACCTTTGATGTTTGCTTCACGATTAAGGAAAGCCATATAAAGAGTATCGCGCTCAATTCCGAAGTTGTCGGCAAGGTAATTTATTATCTCACGATTCCATTCTCCATTGACCCGATGGGTTCTCAGCTTGTTATAATGCAAATCAAGAATACCAACAACCTTACGGCTGGTCGATTCATCGTCCGTTGGGATATGAATGGAGCTGCGATTATCTGCGAACCAGACATTTGTAGCACCTCTCAGAAGAACTTTTATATCTTCATTGCCGCAAATGTGTTCATCATCACCCTCAATACCGAGCCAAGGTTTTGCACCTTTACATATGTAAGCAATTCTTTGAAGGGCGCCTGGGCGGGTTGCGCCGGCAATGGACTTTCTGGCTCCACAAGAACACTCGTAAAACACACCTGTGAGGGCAGCTGACGTGCCGCCTGTACTCCTGCGGATTTTGCAGGTGTCCGGGCTATATGGATGATCCTCTCCATTGTGCAGCCATTCGGCCACGGGAAAATCATCAATATGCCCCTCGGGACATACTACTACAAAACGTTCTGGCACCAGCTTTTTCTTCCTGTACTTCGGGTTACATTTTCTACCATTCGGCCATTGGTGACCATCACATTCTGGGTGTGGTTCATAGTAGGTGGTTTTGCGCATGGTTCCACAAAAGGGGCAATAATGCCAAGTTGGGAATCTAACAGCAGGTATCTTAAGGTGACAATTTTCCGGATCTGCGTTGTGTTCTCTGAAATCTGGTGGCCAGCGCAACTCTTTTACGCCAAGTCTTTTTTGCAAACGCTCATCCTCAATAAGGAAAGGATGAATGTTATTATATCGCCACATATCAAGTCCGGCAATCATCAACGACTCATCGTTTGGGAATGGGACAATGGCACCTACTCCCCACGGACCAATTAAGGCACTTCGCCGAATAGGTCTGTTTGAATATGCCATTTCTAGTCCTCCTTTGTCGTATATCGGTTGGCGAGCACATCTGCTTCGCAAGATGCATCTACACTGCGCATGGATGACGGGGTTTCCATACCACGTTGCCCCCAAGCTTCATTCCTGTGACCTCCAGCAAAATACATCAACGGCACAACATTACCATAAGACCAGTCCCTGTTACGCTCTGGCTCCCATTTCTGAGGATTCCAATCCTCCCAACGCTGGATGATGTGTTCCATTTGTGTAAGAGTGGCTTCCAACTCGTCAGGGTCAATAGCCTCGATTCGGTTTTCAATAACTTGGCGTATATGATTGTAAAGAGCCTCATCTGGCAGGTGTGGAGGGTCAGCATTGAAAGCTGCATCGCCCTTCAATCGCATCATACCAATCATTATTGCATGGA
The DNA here is from genome assembly GCA_009711825.1 of Bacillota bacterium. Taxonomy (NCBI): domain Bacteria; kingdom Bacillati; phylum Bacillota; species Bacillota bacterium. The sequence goes on from VEMY01000009.1 coordinate 75,339, forward strand.
GGGCCCGCTCCCGAACCGGAGCAGAGAATGGGGTAACACTGGTCGGCTCTACATTGCAATATACACGAGAATGATATCCCTTAAAATGCTCATAGTGTGATTTATCTCTCGGCCTGCCTGGACGATACAGGACAAACACAATACCTGGAGCTTTTGCAGGATTTCGGCCTACGCGGCTGGTCGCCTGTATATATTCAGACGTGGTCTTTGGCTGACCTGCAACCGTCATTAGACCTAATCTCGGAACATCTAGGCCAACAGAAATCATGTTGGTTGCCAGACAGATGTCAATAGGATGTTCTCTGACCTTTCCGTTTTCATCAAGCTCTGCCGGGTATCGAGTGTTCAGATTCGCTAGGCTGGCTGTAACTTTATCTCCAGCGATCCGACTGGTCAGTTCTTCGTCGCAATAAATGTATCTCCTACGCTTATTATATTCCTCTTTGGAGTACCGCTTATTGTAATATCTGCGCTTGTACATCACGTCAAGATGCTGATCGATGTCTGCGCGAATCCAGGTGGCGGCTTGTCCGAGCTCGCGAATACTGTTGAAGTAGCCCACGTTGGTCCAATAAGGATCTCTGTGGGTTTCGTCGCCAACATCCATTGCTTTGGCACCATACAACAAAGCCGAAAACAGACGTATGGCCGTCGTGGTGTCCGAGGGGGAGCCAGTGGCCAAGATTCCAACATATTGACGACCATTTTGCTTCCGATCTTCCTTAGCAAAAAAGGAATTCCCTGCATCAAGGCCGGAAGGAGGGAACTGGAATACCTTACTGGTCCCACAACCATACAGTGAATGACACTGCTCCTTTGCACGACTGATTGTAGCCGTAGAGGCGATCACCTTCGGACGAATTTCCCTGCCGTTCGCTCTTGTTGTGCACAACTCGCTTATCAATGTCTCATAATGACCAACCATAGAGCCTAACGGGCCTGCAATCAGATGCAGCTCGTCCTGAATGATAAGGTCAGGAGATGTCACCTTTATCCCGTCCTTATATCCAAAGAGGCCCTGTGCCTGAGGACGAAAAGGGAGCATAGCAAACTTATCCACAGTCCCCAAAAGCAATGTGGGTGTGGATTCATAAATGCTATCATCTATAACATACATAGGAAGAGCATAGCTGCCTGTAGAGAAATCACAAGCATTTTCTGTATTTCTGCACTGAAAAATGATCCTGTATTTGCCTTGTTGTCCTCTGGCTTTTCTATATCCAGGAGTCTCATAGATACCATGCTTTCGCTCAACAACTCCCATTTGCGCACCGCACCAAGGGCATTTGAGCACGACAAAAGGGTTGCTGCCGCCACTGTTTTTCATTTTATTGTATTTCTTCACGGCATCATCCATTTTGTTAGGGGTCGTCGTGCCACCAACCCATAATCCAATACTGATCCTCGCCTTCCCATACAAATCTTCGTGATCTCTCCGAATCAGGTCGCAGGCGCAAATCATAGCAGCTGCACGTTCGTACTGTTGTGCTGTCAATAATCGCAACGTATATCTCATCAGGATGGCCGTTCCGGAATCATTCTTGTCCATAAGCCTTCTGATAAAAATCGCATAGGCCGACAGCCCAAGATAGGCCTCGGTTTTTCCTCCGCCGGTGGGAAACCAGATTAAATCAACAATCTCGCGTTCATCGCAGCTGCGGTCATACATAGAATGTAAATTCATTAGAATAAACGCGAGCTGAAATGGCCTCCATTTACCGTATTTATCCTTTTCTCCATACCACGTGTTTTTATCGGTCACAGAAGGCAAGGTTTTTATAGGATCTACAAGGCGAATATCTCGAACTCCGTCATCCTCCCATTTTTGCAGAGGAAGATTATAGTGCAACTGCTGCATGAGCATGGCGAGATTCATGTGCTGAAAAGCCGTGCGAATCAACTTGTTTTCTTCCAAGAGCTTCACTCCGCTGCGCATACGGTTTAGGCAGGATTTGCAGTTTTCAATATGCCTTTCGGCCGTGCGGACATATCTGCCCTCCAGCTTTGACTTTTCGATCTCGAGACGGTTAATCCACTTCCCGTACTCGGTGCACATGAGTTCCAGTTCGCGGACTGTATCCTCGAAGTCACCATGGGGACTCATTCCACGCATATCAAGTGTTACACCGGGAATAGTGCTCGGAACAATAGGCTTTATCTCGTATGAGGGGAACACAGCGGATGAAATCCAGGATACTTTTTCAGCCGATTCGTCCCAATCGGCCGCACATCCATGCCCGATAGCATAATTGTGTACGTTGCGATAGAGCAGTTGGTTTGAGTCATAATCATTGTCCTGTGTATTGATACGCTGACTATTGGGTAGCGGGCAAAATCCCAGCTCCGAGTAGAGTTTAAACTTCACCTGAAAGAAACAATCGTCGTCCTTTACGGCATTTCCATCGTTCCTGTTTGTGTTTTCCAAGGTGAAAGTATAAATGGAGTAATCACCTCTGTTGTAGCGGTACGTCATGTCAAATTGCAGTCCCCGTGTGCCTGAAGGTATTTTGACTATGCCGTCCTGGGGTGATGGTAAATCAATGGGTTTTCCCTCATTATTCCAGAAGATTGCCCTTCGAGGGTATCGAACAATATCATTACCAGTAACCTTATCGGCCAATTTCAAAGTAGTATATACGCCTGCAGAGACCTCAATGTGAATTGTATCATTCTTTTTGAGAGCAGCGGTTAGGCTGATTGCCGACTGTCTATATGCATTGGAACGATTAATCAGCTCTTCGGCATCCTCAAGATACTCTGTGCCATCTCCCGACCCTTTAGTCCAAGAATCAGGCTCTCCGGGATCTTCACGATCGTCTCCTCCGGCTTCTATTCCTTCTTCTTCCCGCGTTTCGGCATCACTATCAGTTGTCTTATGAGGAAATAGTACTCCTGCAATATAGCGAGTACGTGGCGGGTCAGTCATAAGAACTTCTTCACCATTATCCTGCGTAAGGCCTTCCCAATCTATAGGATCCGGGCCAATAAGTTCGCGCTCGACAAAACTAAGCAATTGATTACGTCTGTTATCACTCACGAAAAAGCCTCCTTTGTAATAAGGTCAGATACTCTTTGGAAGCTGGCTTAGACTGCATAATGTACAACCCGGATCTCGCCCTGCTCAACCCAACGTACATTAGCTTATCCATGCTAAAGTCCTCGATATCAGTCAAAATAACCACGGTATTCTCCAAGCCTTTATAGGCCTGGATGGTACAAAAAGTAATGCTGTTATTCTCTTTGATACTGAAGTCCCTGATGTCAAATCTGTTAAGAAGAGAGACAACCGAATTCTCCCTTCTGTGTGGGGAGAGGATAGTAATACGCCCGGGCTCAATGCTCATATCTGTCAGTTGATTTAGCAAATCAGCTAACTTATCCCGCTGGTCTTCAGAAGAGGTATAAGTGATATAGTCAACTGGGGGGCCATCCACCTTTGTCCACAATCCGGTAGGAGCTTCAAAACCGGTTACTGTTTGGATTTCTTCACAAATCGGCTTTGTGTTCCTACAATTAAGAGTCAGCCTAAAGCGGCTAAAAGAAGTATAGTCTTCCAAGAGTTCCTTCATTTTCGCACCAGATTGTCCATTTGCGTAAATAGCCTGCATGGAAAAGTCACCAAACATGGTCCAGTGCCCCCGTACTATGCCTTTTCGCAGGCAAGCATTAATGACACTCAGATAGTCGACACAAATCAGATCCTGAGCCTCATCAATAACAATCTTATCAAAATGCTCTTCAGCTTTGCACAGAGCTTTCAGTGTAGCACGAGGCAGATCCTTTTGATAGAATTCCTGTACTCCAACCTTTCCTTGAGGAGTTTGTAGGCTGACACCACGCTCTTTGACAGTCTGGATCATAAATTTATGTAATGTCCCTACGTACTTTGGGCGCAAGGTTTCCGGCATATCATCGAAATAGCTTTTCAGCCATTCAGCAAGATTCGAGTTAAAGCAGAACAGCGCTGTTTGCTCACCCTTTGCAGCGGATTTCTTGACTTCCTCAACAGCCAGAAGAGTTTTCCCTGTTCCCGCCGGCCCATGAATCAGGCAACGGGGATTATCGTCAAGCTGATCCAGACAACGGTACTGCTCTTTTGTAAGAGTAACTAATGCTTCGTCCGCAGTGCGAAGCTGAGCAATCATGGAAATAGCATAATCAAAGTCCCCTCTAAGAAGTGATGCTAGATAACGAACGTCTTCAGCTGTTGGAAGCCTTGATTCATCAAAGTTGCCATATACACTTTCCCATTTCCGGCGCGCTCCATCTGCCAACCGTTCAATAAAACTCTTTACATGATTCGCGTCACGGGAATCAAAGACTTGCCATTGTTCTTCATCTATGCCTGCTGCTTCATATTCTATATCCGGGAACATGACGCCAAAGCCAAAAAACACATTTGAGAGATAACGATGGTCGCTATTGAGCCGCTTTTTCAGGGCAGACACAATACTGAAGACACCATCTTTTGCCTGGTCAAACGGGCCGCGCACCTTTGAGTTCGTCTCTCCATACTTATTGGTAAAAAGCCATATCCCGTTTTCACGTCTTACTCGGCCACCTTTGACCTCAAGAGCGAACAGTCCCATCCGAGGGACTAGAATGAAAAAATCAATTTCCCCGTAGATGACTTTGTTGTGCGTAGAGATTCCCAATGAGTGCAGGACAATCCAATTATCGGTCTGAGGTGAATTCTGAAACCATTTAAATACCCGACGTTCTGCAGAACTTTTTACTTCCGGAGAGATTACCGAAGGAATCATTATAGCCATATTCTGCCTCCTATTCTTCAATCAAGCGGTTGGTATCAGAGACTCCAACGACAATCGGCGAACCTACATCAATAATCTTTAGAACCTTGACCAGTCCAATTCCCTCGATGGCCATCTCAATCGGCTCCCAAATATTAGATGGGTTAATCTCTCCATATTTTTCTAGGGCTTCCACAATCCTGCTTCGCAACAGCATAGATAGGGCTCGCCCGGCCTGTACATGTGCAGATCTAACTTCCCTTGCAGCATCAAATATCTGATCTATAAGTCCGTTTATCACGCTGTTTTCTGTTATAGCAGCTATGTGCTGGAGATCCTGCTTTTGTTGCGGCGCAATGACGTCTTCATCCATCAGCCAACCGCGTACCGTCGGGTATTCTTTCGTACATCCGGCATCCACAAGCTTCTGGTAAATCTCTTCTGGCGTCGATGACTGCTGCTCAATCTCAAGTGCTTCTTTCCATTTTGTTGCTAGCTCTCGAAGTCCGGGCTTTCCACTATTGGACAGCATAATATCAGCCATTTCTTTGATGAGGTCGCGATCCGCCTCTCGAACTACAACAAAATCTCCGACACGAAGTTTATCCGGTAAAATAGAATCAATTTTTTCTGCATCCTGCATGATAACTCCTGTTGCAGAAATAACCTTGTGCCCTGTCTTGTAGAATGCCAGAAACCCGCCCACATAGTTTACAGGTATCACCTCAGCTGTTCCCTCCATGGATTTCATACCGCTGTTGGCGGCATATTGCCTGAACTTGTTTTCACGTAAAACGAGCTCAATTTCACTGAGTTCATCGATTTCGGTAGGCTCTACGGACTTTGGGTTGTAACTTGCCACAAAACGACGGGTGGAAATACTAACCTGATCATTGCTGAAAGAGCGGGTAATTATTGCTTTATTGTCGGAGCTTTTTAACGCTGTATTCCATTTAGCCATCCCATAACTTTTCCAACGGTATTCATAGTCATACAGCAGGACAATGTATCGTGGCGTGTTGAAACTGTACAAAATCTTCCTCATAATCGCACGTTTTAGCCATCCGACGACAACTGTTGCTGAAAATGCTGTACAGCTTGCAGAATAATATTCTGCAGGGTGTAGCACATGGACCATGGTGTGCAAATCATTCTGGCTGCACAATTCCTGCCAATAACTCCGAACGTGCTCTTTTTCGGACCTTTCCGGCACAACGATGCAAACATCTTTATAGTTTTCAACCTGCAGATGATCCGATAAAGCCTCCTGTTTAAGAAGACGGTAATCGGGAGAATATATTTTTTTCAAACAGGTGATGGCTTCCTTGTAGTCCTCATATGTCCCGGGTGCCAGAAATGGCTTTTCGGATGTTAACGTCTGAAGAGAGTCGTCAAGTAGAAGACCTGCTCTTTCGATCTCACTACTCTCAAATGGGATAGTCTCCCGAAGTGCAGCAAAGGCAAGCGCATTCAAGCTGTCGATTATTCGCATCAACTGAGCAGACTGTCCTTTTGATTCGTTTCTGCGGGAGGCAAGTCTGCGGATTGCATCACTTATTTCAGGCCCGTCAACTTCCAGATACTCAACCTGTCGAGTCGAGCAGTTTCTAATTTTTCGATCCATGGGCAGAGGGGAGACATCGTACAACTTCGGCGTAATACTCGTTTCGTCCCATCTCCAAATATTGAATCCCCGCATTTCAAAAGGCTGCAAATCGAAAGAGTTCACAACATCGGTGACACAGGTAATAGGAACGTTCACCCGCATCAAATCATCCAATGCATCTACCTGCGTCACAATGCTATTCGAATCAGACGCATCAATAATAATCGACTGGACAGGATGTTCATTTTCAGAAGCTGCTACAATAGAATACATATCAGGAGCCAATACGATTGAAGGGATACCAGCCATCTGGCCCGCCCCAACATTTTGGATGGAACCGTTGTAATCAACCTGCCCAATGAGGAGAAGATCGTTGATCTTTTTTCCGCCAAGGCGGCAGCCAGCAAACGTCTCTTTCGCACGGATAATTGAAGTCATATTGAAGATGGAGCTGTTCATATGAGTCCTGTAGTCGGCGAGGTCATCCAGTAGTTGTCTATTAGGTGAAACATGCGTAATCTGACTCTCTACTTTTCCCTTGGCTGCAACAAATCGCTTATACTTGCTTAATCTGCGCTGTGTACTTGTGCGTTGAAAAAGCGGAAAAAACTCGATGGGCGCACTGCTAATCAAATCAGCGAGTCGTATTTTTAGACAAGTCTTCCCATCACGTTCTTCAAGACCAAGAAATTCCACCACCGCATTGCCCAACTTCAATTTTTCCCCAGATTGGAAATTGGAAAGACCATACGTCTTTTCAATTTTGCCTTGGGCAATATTATGCAGCAGTTTCATTAGGGTAAAAATAAAGATTGACTGCACTCTTTCCGGGAAAACCATTATGTTGTATTGCCCTTGATGTTGAATCATTTTATCAAGCATCAGGATGCTTGATTTTATAATTGGAGGAACACCGGTGATTTTTGGATCCCCGTCAAATGACAAGCTGATGCCATCAAATGCGCTCTCCCTTAGCAGCAATTGCTCCACATACTCATGCCATTCAAGCATTGGTATCCCTCCTAAATTTTCAGCACCTGATTTGATTGCTTGTAACTCGGACGCTGGTATACTGATGCCTTTACACGATCTTCAATCCGCCCTAAAAAGTGAAAGCTTTTAACAAACCGATCTTGTAGTAGGTCAAAGCCCCAAAGGGCAGCGTAGGAACTTCAATGAATCAACAGGAGACTTATGTCTAGACATTTCTGTCTGCCTTGCAGAGTTGCTTATATATCTCTTCAGCTATAACCTTTGCCATCAATGGAGGTACTGCATTTCCTACTTGAACGAACTGAGCTGTGCGGGAGCCTTCAAAAAAATAATTGTCAGGAAAAGACTGTATTCTTGCAGCTTCACGAACTGTAATGGAACGATGCTGGTGGATATCCGGATGAATAAAGTAATGTCCGTCCTTAGATAGATGGGCCAGAATAGTGTGGCAACTATCCAGATCACCACCCACGACCTTATACCTGTCCGTGAAAGAGGTCCTATTACGGTGTGTTTTTAGTTCATCTGGTAGCTGGTTATAGTTTAATCGTTGACGACGATCTTCCCAAAGTTCAATAGCCCTTTTATAGATCATAATGTCACGTTCAATGTGTGGTCGACTTTGATGAAGAGTCAATACATCGTCTGGAGTTCTTATAGCATTGTCTCGAATATAATTACTGTATCGGGTAGTTCGGTAATGTTTCCTCTCCTGACCAGGAGTCATTTTTGGGAGGTCTTGTAACAAGTCGTACACAGTTCCATTAATCTCAACGGACTTAAACTTGGGATAGTGTAAACCGCTCCCACGCCTCCATCCGATAATAATCATTCTGCGTCGATTTTGCATTACCCCAAAGTCACGTGCGTTTTGCTCGTGGCATTGAATGTCATATCCAACCCGCTTGAGTTCAAATTGAAGGCTCGTCCATGTCCGCCCACCGTTAGCACTTTCAATGCCCATGACATTTTCAAAAACAAACATGGTTGGCTTATACCGTTCTAAAAAGCGGGAGTACAATAAATACAGGTTGTTTCTTGGATCCTGCTCCATAGGTGTTTCCATACGGCTACTTTGAGCCCTTCCCACTAGAGAGTATGCTTGGCATGGGGGGCCACCGACAATAACATCAACTTGAGTAGAATCATTTTCATCAAGGATCCCATCAATTCTGTTAAAAATATCCTTCATCGTACGCTCTGATATCTCAACGCACATGACAGCCTTTAGTACATTCTCGGGTATATGGTCCAAAAACTCCACCCGTGTCATATAACCGCGTAGGTAATCATAATAAACATTCAGATTACCTTTGTTCTTCAAGTAATAATAACAACTTCTTGTTTCAAGTGTTCTGCATGCTATGGCATTCATTTCAATGTGTGCAATCGGATTGAATCCGGACTGAATAAATCCTTCAGAGAGACCTCCGGCCCCCGCAAACAAATCAATGAAGCATAGTTTTGCATTCTTTACAAACATAAAAATTCCCCTGCCTTTTGAGACTCCTTTTTGAGAGAGCTGAGCGCTTAAAAAGATCGCCAAGTATCAGCTTATTCCTAAAGTTAATCCCGTATGATTGTCTTGTGTTTTTCTGCATCCTAAGACTTTTATTTCGGGGCAAAGAGGCTCATCTATTTGGGTGTATCTCCGCCCATCTTTCGGCTTCTAATCACTTTGGGATGACCCAGACCTTGCCGAGAGATTCAAGGCCGGGAATACGGCCCTTGCTATAGAGCACATGCACATGTCGTCGTGTGTGCCCCATTTCTCTGTGGCCTCCGCAATGGAATTATAATCTATAAACGCTCCCCTCGTGTTTATATACAAAAACAGCCCTACATTTTGCAGGGCCTTCCTTGGCGGGCGCAGCTGGTTGCCAAAGTGCAGGCCCTTAAGCTTTGCGTCGCCAACTTTGCTGATATTTCGCATTATATATATCCAGTATATACCTTTTTGTGAACAATTGCAATATGCATTAAGCATTTTGCTGGATCGGTTGGACATCTGCGCCACCTGGTCGCGGATTACAGCGACATGCGTTCCTTCTCTAGCTAGGTCGGCGAAGAGGGCGGCGATTTAGTCTTGATGAGGCAGTAGATCATGATGGCCAAGAGGGCTATAGTTATGAGCGGGTACCATAGACAGGTGACATACCTATCACCTATCTATAGTGTCGATCAAACTGATTTTGCCGATCTTGATACTCTTCACTAGCTGATTTGCCAATAAACCCTTGAGGTCGTCAGCGGCACCAATAACCACCATACATCTACAACCAAGCTATATTGGCTTCATGGCTAGACTAGGCTGCAAACTCATTACTGCGTTTGATTAAAGATTTAGCTGTTACTGGCCACAAATCGGTGGTTGCCAACATAAATTTGCTATAATGTAGATGCGCATTGTGCTAATTTTAGTTTAAGGCTGTCAATAGCTATGACAAAGATCAACTCTTTGAGCAAGGACGTCGATGTCCTGCGTCTTTTTCATCGAACAACAGCAGGCCGGGATGAGCTGTTAGACGGTATTGGCAAACTGACTCTCTTGGGGGAACACTTGACCCCAGAGGAGTGGCGATGTTTGTTAACCTGGTCGGGGAAAGTGGTGGTTTAGGATCTGCTGATTCTGATCGGTAAGGTGTACTGAGTAGGTGCTACTGTACTTAGGGCATTACATTGGGCAAGAATGATTTGACTAAGCAAAACCTAACGCACGATTAGATCGCTCGGCTCTATATGGCTAGGGGACGTTATTATCTCAAAATGACTCTGGAAGTAACCGCCTGCATAGGAGGCTTTTTGTCCCCGTTAAAGTATTTGCCACAACGGTTTGCCAAATAATGATACGCCCAATCCCTTGATTGTCAGGGGGTTGGGCGTTAATGTATGGGTAGAGGAAATAGTAACGGTAAAAATTTGCCACAGGGGAGGTGGTAACATGTTGAATGCACGGCTTGCGGAAATGACTCGTCAACTGATGGCCATAGCGGACTTTCTGACCATAACTGAACTTGCCGACCAGCTCCAGGTTAGTCCAAGAACGGTTAGATATGACCTGGACAAGCTGGACGATTGGCTGGCTGCCAACGACCTGCCCGGTCTTGACCGGCTGAGTGGCAAGGGGATTCGGTTGCGTTTGTCTGACTCTGAGCGCCAGCGTGTTTTGGCGGCTTTGCGCGAGGCTGGTTCTTACGACTATGTGCTTTCTCCTGGCGAGCGCCGACAACAGATCTTTGCCGCGCTTGTGGGGGGAGGGGGCAGGGTTACCCTTTCTAAACTGAGCAAAGACCTGAGCGTGAGCAAGGTGACTCTGGTAAATGACCTGAAACAAGTCCGCAGGCGGTTACAGCCGCTGGGTGTCGTTGTCAGTTCGGATAATAAAGGACTGAGGATCAGTGGCAAGGAGACTGACATTCGAGACGCATTTTACAAGCATGTGTTAACCGCTTTGGATGAACAACAGCTGTTTGAGTTGTTGTACGGCGAATGTGAGAACTGGCAATTGTACCTGAGGCGGGTGTTGCCCGGCAGCCTGGTTTCGTCGGTTGAGAAGGCGCTGCGGCAGTCTGTGCCCGGGAAGTGGTCTTCCGAGCACTTTGCCGGCTTGCTGCTGCTTGCCAGGCTGACCTTTGTGGTTCAGCGGATGCTTCAAGGCCATGTGGTCGCCCGGTTTTCGGCCCAGGTGGACGATGCGTGGCTGGATTGTGGCCAGCTGATGCTAGATAGCCTGGTTGAGTTTGACCTGGATTGCAAGCAAGAAGTCCGGTATCTGGGTTGGTGTTTGCAGGTTGGCATTGTTGGCGATTCTCAGTTTGTGCGCGAATATGTGCGGGCGATGATTGATGCCATCAGTGAGAAGACAGATTTGCAGCTCCGGTTGGATTTGGAATTGGCAGAAGGGTTATATAACCATTTACTAAACTCAGGGATCCAGGCCGGCGCTGCAGTGGAGAACCCGCTCTTGTCGCAGATTCAAGCTAATCATGCGGATATCTATACCGAAATCGAGGAATGGTGCCAAGACAATGATTTTGGCGGTGTGATTCCCAGTCCGGGCGAAGTTGGTTACATTGCCCTGCATTTCGCCGCCGCCCTAGAGCGTCTGTCCGGGCAAACGGTTAAGCGCAAGGCCCTGGTGGTGTGCAGTAACGGGATCGGGACTGCGCGGATGCTGGCAGTGAAGGTGCAAAACAACTTCCCCGCTTTGGAATTGGTCGAGGTGGCTTCATACAGCAACTTTCGTGAGCGCCAGGATTTTGAGGATATCGACTTGATAATTTCCACGCTGCCCCTGCCGGAAGTTCCCAAACCCGTGGTTGTTGTCTCACCATTTTTGTCCACTCAGGACATTAATCGCCTGGCCAGGTTCCTTGGCGACTCGGCTCCAGGTTGGCGAAATCAGGAGAAGCTCGTCGCGGATGTTCTGGACATTGTTGGCAAGCACAGTGACAAGGTCGACTATCTGCTGCTGCGGGCAGAGCTGAACCACTATTTCAGACGTACTCATGCAAGCGAGGATAAGTCAGCACTGACCCGCCTGCTTAAGTTTGAGCATATACAGGTGTTGGCGGGCGGGGGGACCTGGCAGGAGGCGGTTAGTATGGCGGCAGCGCCCTTGCTGGCAGATGACTATATTCGGCAGCAATATGTGGATGCGATGCTCGCTCAGATTCAGACCCTGGGGCCGCATATTGTGATTGCTCCGGGGGTGGCGATGCCCCATGCCAAATGGGAGGAAGGCGCCTTGCGCCCCGGGATTAGCCTCGCGGTACTCAGGGAGCCCGTGCGTTTTGGTCACAAGGCTAATGACCCGGTCAGATTGGTGTTTGTCCTGGTTCCTGGGAAGAAAAATGAACATTTATCTGCTTTGGAGGAGCTCTTTGATCTAGTGGCGTCTGAACGTAATGTCTGCGCGCTGGCGGAGTCCGATAACCCAACTGCTGTTTGGAAGATAATTACTCAATCAAAGGTGGAAGAACAATGCGACTAAAAGATCTAATACTACCGGAGTACATTTCGCTGTCCGTGGAAGCCAGGGATTGGCGGCAGGCAATCGAGATAAGTTGCGCCCCGCTCTTGGGCAAGGCGATTAGCGAGAACTATGTTAAGGCAATCATTAAGAACTTCGAAGAGCTGGGCCCCTATATGGTTATTGGGCCGGGGATAGCGATGCCCCATGCCCGCCCGGAGGAAGGGGTTTTGCAGACTGCAATGTCCTTGACGGTGTTAAAAACCCCGGTGGCATTCGGGCATAAGGCAAATGACCCAGTGCGACTGCTGATAACCCTGTGCGCTCTGGACAGTGAGATGCACCTGCAGGCTGTTGCTGAATTGATGGGTGTTTTGGAAAACAAACAAAGGGTAAATGCGTTAATGTCCGCTCAAAGCGTTATCGATGTCTTAAGGGTTATTGAAATGAATGGAGGTGATGTGTGATGAAGATTCTTACTGTTTGTGGCGCCGGAGTGGGCAGCAGCCTGATGCTGAAACTTTATGTTCAACAAGTATTGGATCAGGAGGGGATTGCCGGAGAGGTGGAATCCACAGATATTGGCTCAGTCAGTGACATGGGTGTAGATATTATCATTACGACCACAGACTTGGCTAACACTCTTCGCAATACCAAAGCCAAGGTTATCGCCCTGGACAACCTGACCGACAAGCAGTTGCTGCGGGACAAGTTGTTAAGTGCAATATAATTAAAGGAGTGTAGTTTGATGGATTTAATCCGGACTGTTTTTTTGTTCATAGTCGAAAACATTCTCAGTGAAGCAGCTTTTTTGGTTGGCCTAGTCGTTTTGATTGGTATGTTGGCCCAGAAAAAGCCGGCCAAAACGCTGGTAGGCTCGACAGTCAAGGCCACGGTTGGATTTCTATTAATTGACGCAGGCGCCAAGAGTATGGGAATTACTCTGCTGCCAGTGCAGCCGTTGCTCCAAAGTATCTTTAACATGGACATAACCGAGGTCAATTTGGATGCCGCAATTGGTTCTGGCATGGCTGCATTCGGCGCAACAGCTACTTTAATTTTCGCCTTTGGGTTTCTGGTCAATGTTTTGTTGGCTCGGATCACGAAGTATAAGTACATCCACCTATCTGCCCATGTGTCCTTCTTCTATGCCGGTCTGATTGCAGCGCTGCTGACTGTTAATACTGGTCTGTCCACGCTGTGGATAACAATTGTTGGCTCGCTGATGCTAGGTGTCTATCTGACAGCTAGCTGTGCAATGGTCGCTCCGTTGATGAAGCATGTCCCCGGCGGTGAAGGGTTTACTCTCGGACACTCCAGTTCCATCGGTATTGTTATCTCGGGGCATCTGGGTAAATTGTTTGCCAAAGGCAAGCGCAGTCTGGAAGAGATTAAGCTTCCCGACAGTCTCAGTTTCCTGCGGGAGACCACCATTGCCCTCAGTGTCATAATGACTCTCTTCTTTGTCCTGCTGGTTCTTCTGGCTGGAGGCAGCTTTGTCCATGGTGAAGTCAGTGGCGGCCAGAACATGTTTATCTTTGCAATCATGCAGGGTCTGCAATTTGGTGTTGGCATCACAATCATCATTACCGGTGTGCGGATGATGCTCGGCGAGGTAGTTGCAGCGTTCCACGGTATTTCTCAGAAAATCGTGCCCAATGCGATGCCTGGCTTGGATGTGCCGCTTTTATTCCCCAATCATCCAACCTGTGTTATCGTTGGCTTCCTTTCCAGCTTGGTAGCAGCCACCCTGGGGATGGTAATCTTAGCTGCCACACATTATCCGATAGTTGTGTTCCCGCCCCTGATTCCCGTATTCTTTACTGGCGCGATTACTGCTATCTTTGGTAACGCGACTGGTGGCCGCGTAGGCGCAATTGCCGGCTCATTCGTCAATGGTCTGATACTGATCTTTGGACAGGCACTTCTGTTGCCTTCCATTGGCGCATATGAGTCTGTGATGCGGGTGCTGTCTGAGACCGACTACGCATTCTTCGGCCCGATAATTGCCTGGATTCTGCAGCTGTTTGGCTAATGGATCGCTTTGAGGGGTTGCGGACAAGGAAAAGTCTTATTGGCTATCTTACACTCGGATATCCGGACAGGACACGGTTCTTTCAGGCCGTGGCCGCCGTTGGCAATGCTGGTATAGACGCACTGGAGGTCGGGCTTCCTTCCCGGGATCCGTACATGGACGGCAAGGTTATCGCGGACAGTCATGCTCATGCCCTGGAAAACGGATGGACGTCTGAAGACTTGCAGGATGATTTGCACAAGGTTCGGGAAATTATGGGAAATATTCCGCTGTTGTTGATGGGGTATCGGCAGGATATTCAGGCGGTAATTCACGGTGATTTGAACGCTGTTGACGGGATTATCTGTCCCGACGGCCAGGAGTTGTCACTGCCGGAGTCGCTGGCATCAATACAGATTTGCGACGAGACCATGGACGACGTGCTCTTGAAGGATAAGGTCTCCAGAGCCAGTGGTTTTATCTATGTCCTGTCTGCTAGGGGCAAGACCGGGGCAAAACAGGAAGTCCCATCTGCCTATGTGCAAACAATCCAACGGCTGAAGAATCTCACAGATCTGCCGATGCTTGTTGGCTTTGGGGTTAACTCTCCAGATGCGGCCCGGACGGTGGTAAACAATAACGCCGATGGAGTAATCATTGGCAGTGGAATTGTGCAGCGCCTGGATGACTTGGACAATCTAATTAGATATTTAGTAGAAATAAAGTCGGCGCTTAGTTAGCGCCGACTTTATTTGTAAAGTGCGGCAGGGATTATCTAAGCGGGGGCGTATTACTTCTTAGAGCCATTTGGGGGGGGGATAATCATGAACTATACCCGTTTTGCCAATGCCGGGTTGCGGCCAGCTGCTGGCGGAGAAGAAGCAGAAGCTTATACTGCGCCCCTGGAACCGGTTTGCTCCGGATTATACCGTATGGTGGATAGTGCCTGGCGCCGCCTGGCCTGCCTATCGTCACGGCAAGAAGAAATGAGGAGAACATATGTCTGAGATAAGTAGATTACCGCTTCTACAAGCCCTGTCAAACATGCTTGGTGTTCAGGTGAGTGACGTGGCTTATGAAAGCGAGTTGCTTCAGGGGGGAGATGTGGGGGAAGTAAGCAAGATATCAGGACAGGCTTTTTCAAACGAGGGTTCCTACCCATTTTCACTCGTGCTAAAAAAGCAGCAGAAATGGGACCGGCACGGGGATCCTGAGTGTTGGCGGCGGGAATACGAAATATATCGCCACGGGCTTGACCAGAAGCTACTTCAAACCATCAAGCTGCCCCGTTGTTATCTGCTTCAGGAAAGCGGGGATTTGACTCAAATCTGGATGGAGTACATTGAGGGTAAAACAGGTGATGACTTAATACACGCTCCGGAATTGGCACTTGCTGCTGAAAGACTTGGAAAGCTGCAAGCAGATTTTCATAAAAACGGTAAGCATGATTTGCCGTTTCTTAGAAGCTATCCAGCAGTTCGTTCCAGCTTTGATCTTTGGTGGGGGGACATAAAAAAAGAGCTCGGCACAGAGATTGAGGATTTCCCCGAGGAATTGAGGCATACACTGAATGACTTTGCCGCTAGAGCTGAATCGCTGTTGGATGCTATGGACAAGCTGCCACTTACCATATGTCAAGGAGACTTCTATCACGATAATATCATATTCAAGCCCGGACTTGATGGAACAGATATTTATGTGATTGACTGGGACTGTGCCGGATACGGCAGAATGGGCGAAGATGCAGTAGATATCCTAATGGAGGCCTTTGTCTATTCTGACAGGGATGTATCTCTTATGCCCGATTTCAAAAAGTGTATCATCGACGGATACCTTCGTGGGGTGCAAAGCGGTGGCATGGATTTTACGATGAATGAAGCCTTAGTGCGGGACATATTCGCACTTGCGTGGGGATTCCGTATTACAGACCAATATCTATACCATCTACATTACAAAGACGAACAGGCAAAAGAGCGTTGTATCGCAATTTTACGGACAATGTTTATGGGGTCGGAGTGTGAACCACGAGTGTAATGAGACTGTCGGAACAATCTCATTTGTTACGTCCTGATGATATACTTCCTTAGTGAAACAAATGATAATTGGGGTTAGTGGTGCTAAAAAGTATCATATTGCAGGAAGGATAACAGGGTGTGGCGTCCATAGGCGGCACGTTAAATCAATAAATTTTTTTGCTAAAAAAGAAGGAATACAAAAAGTAGTGACGAATAACTTAGTATAAGAACATGTTAACATGAGCTGTATGGGAGGGATTTTATGATTGATAGAACAAAACCAGAGCCATTGTATTATCAAGTCAAAAACCAACTTTTGCGTAAAATAGAGAATGGCGACTATAAGGTTAATGAGCGTATTCCAAGTGAAAACGAATTGGTAAAAGTTTATGACGTGAGCATGATTACTGTTCGTAAAGCATTATTAGAACTTGTCCAAGAAGGTATTCTCTATCGTATACAAGGGAAAGGCACTTATGTAGCAGAGCCAAAGGTTAAACGGTTCGTGAACTTGCTTAGTTTTACTCAAGAGATGAAGGAGAAAGGTATGTCTCCTTCAGCGAAGCTGGTTCGCTTCGCTAAAGAAACAGCGGATGAGAAAATCTCTGGGATTCTTGGTCTGCCTCTAGATAGCCCGGTATGGGTTTATGAGAGAATCCGGCTTGCTGACCAGCAACCGATGGCGTTTCAGAAAAGCATACTGCCGTGCAAGATGTTTCCTGGTCTAAGTGGCCAGTTACTAGAAGAAAGTCAGTCTTTATACAAGGTTCTTTTTGAACACTATGATACGGAAATTTATCGTGCAGATGAAGAATACAACGCAATAAGTATTAAAGATCAGATGATCGCTGATGAGTTGGGGGTAAGGGTTGGCGCAACTGCGTTCTTGGTGAAGCGTACATCGTATACAAAGCATGAAGAAGCTTTCGAGTATGCAGTAACGATGCTTCGCGGCGACCGTTATTCCATCAAGGTAAACCTGATAGCTGAGTAGGAAGCAAGGGGACAGTCGGTAGTATTAAATAACTTATAATAAATTCTGAAGGAGTGGTTGATTGTGTCAGCAGGAGTTTTTCAAAGTAAATCGATGGAAGTGCTAGAAAAGATTCAATCTACTCAAATGGATAACATTAAGAAGGCCAGTGAGTTAATGGCGAAAAGTATTTACGACGGAAAGCTGGTTCATACTTTCGGTAGTGGGCACTCTGCGCTGCCAGCATTGGATATTTTCCCTCGCTATGGCAGCTACGTTGGCTTTCATCCAGTTGTAGATCCACGCTTAATTTGGCATACTGCCATCGGTCCCGGTGGTGCGCGGGAATTGTTATGGATAGAGCGGCAGGAAGGCTATATAAAGAACTTTTTGCAGAGTTATTCATTCTCAGTGGGAAGCACGTTTATCGTCTATTCCCATGGAGGGGCAAATGCTGCGCCCATAGAGGCAGGATTGTATGCCCGGGAGCAAAAAATGAATGTTGTGGCCATTACTTCAATGGATAACTATCGCAACACAGAGAGCAAACATTCGAGCGGCAAGTGTCTTGCGGACACTGCCGATGTAGTAATAGATAATTGTGTCCCTCTTGAGGACTCTATGGTTGAAGTTGAGGGTCAAATAGCTAAGGTGGCTGCATGCTCATCAATTACTGCAATTTTTATCTCCATGTCTCTGGTAGCGGAAACGGCACAGTTGTTGAGAAAAATGGGTGTAAATATGCCAACATTCGTATCTCCCAATGTTGAGGGGATTGCTTCCAGCCATAATGATGAAGTTTATGCTGAGTACACTCAGTATGTTAAGAATCAGAAGATATAGTAGGTGCTCTTGAATCTTCGTACACCAATTGAATGCACAGGGAGAGTTGCAGATGATTACCCAATATTTTAAGTTGGTTCAACGATTGCTGGATGACGTCCTGCTTTCCGAGAAGGACGAAATTGCAGAATCTGCTGCTATTGTAGCCAAGGCAGTGATAGATGGCGGCGTAATTCATGTGTTTGGCTGTGGCCATTCCCATATGTTCTGCGAAGAGTTATTCTACCGGGCTGGGGGATTGGTGCCTGTTAAGCCGGTGTTTAACACTGGATTGATGCTACATGAGGGACCTCGGAAGAGCTCAAGTTTGGAACGCTTTCAAGGTTATGGGGCTATTGTAGCCCAGGATCATGATTTTCGCTCTGAGGATGTCATGATTGTGGTGTCGAACTCGGGGCGGAATCCTGTGCCGATAGAAGTTGCGTGTGCAGCCAAGGAGCAGGGACTGAAGGTAATTGTTCTGACATCATTACAATTCAGCAAATCGCAACCGTCCCGGCATGATAGTGGCAAACACCTATGTGATTTTGGAGATGTCGTAATTGACAACAAAACTGTCCCGGGGGATGCCTCTCTCCGTTCTGAAGGGATAACGGAGGCTTTTGGGCCAGTATCTACAGTGGTTGGCGCTACAATCTTAAACGCTGTAATTGCTGACTCGATTCGGATTATGCAGGAGCAGGGCCATGAACCGCCAATATTCGTTAGCGGCAACCTGGAAGGTGCTGATGACCGAAACCAGGCGCTAATGGAGCAGTACGGGCACAGGATAAACTTTTAGCTTTTACGTCAACTTAGTATGAGAATATGTTGGCATATATGCGAAGGTTTATTAAAAGGAGGTGAAGCTTTGCCAACTTTAGCGGTCTTTGGGGCGCATGCCATGGATGCGGAAGTAATGGGCGGCGCCATTGCCCGGGATCTTAGCTTGAAAAACTGGGACACCTGGCTAATTCATATGACAAGGGGTGAAAGGGGGAAAGGCCCTCATAAGTCAATTGAGTATGCAAAACAGCTGGAAGCGGAAATGGAGAACAGCGCAGCAAAGTTGAAATCTAAGTGTATTTGGATGGGCTACAAGGCGGGAGAAATTCCGGAGGGAGAAGCGGGAATTATGGATATCGGGAATGTGTTAAAGAAAGTAAAGCCTGATGTCGTCATTACCCACTGGAAGGGAAGTTATCATCCTCGCCATGTGCAAACCCATGAGAGCGTGATCAATGGACTTAAATATATGGCAGATAACTTTAAGATGGAAGCCAGTCTGTATTTTGGCGAGAACTTGGAAGATTTAGAGGGTTTTCATCCCACAGCCTATTATGATATCTCAGAATCTTACTCCGCCTGGGTTGAGGCGCTAAACTGCTATGAGATGTTCAGGGAAAGTGTCAAGTTTCCTTACAGAGATTTTTATTCATCCAATTCAATCTCTAGGGGGGTGGAATCGGGGTTTAAATATAGCAAAGCTTTAATGCTTCCCAGAGTGAAAATCGCTGACCTGCGTCAAGACTGGAGTTTATGTGCTCCGAGGTATTAGCATCGTTGAATGGTATCGCAGAACACTTCATTTAAATGGGAGGGAATAGAATGGATTTATCCACTATTGCGAACAAAATTATTGAAGGTCTGGGTGGAACAAGTAACATCAACCATATTGAGTATTGTATGACAAGGTTAAGAGTTGATGTTGTTGACTCCAAAAAGGTTAATTTTGACGAGATAAAGGGCATTGAAGGCGTACTAGGGTCTACCACAAAAGGGGGAGATATTCAGATAATCCTTGGACCCGGTACAGCTCAAGAGATTGCTCAAGCTCTCAATGAAATTCCCGAACTTAATATGGAGATTATCGATGAAGAAGAAGCTGGGGATGAAGATTCGGGAGGAAAACCAAAAAAATTGGCTGTAAGCATGCTCAGTCAAATCTTTACCCCGCTTATTCCAGCGCTGATCGGCTCCGGTCTGGTGGCCGGGTTCGCTAAGTTTTTGCAGAGTCTTGGGGTAAGTATGGATCTTGGTTTTATGCAAGCACTTAATGCAATTGGGTTTGCCTTCTTCGGCTATATAATCATAATGGTTGCAATGAACACCGCAAAAGTATTCGGAGGGTCGCCAATTTTGGGTGCAGTCGCAGGTTCAATCCTCATTACTCCGGCGATAGGCAATCTCGGTCTTACTCCTGGCCGGGGCGGAGTTATTGGCGCAATGCTTGCGGGAATTTTAATGGCATTGGTAGAGAGGTACCTGAGAAAGATTAGCCCGAATGCTATAAAAGTTCATTTCCCACCGACTTTCGCCGTTTTAATATCGGGTTTCCTGATCCTTTACGTCTTGCAGCCAGTTGCCGGTTTCCTTGCCGATGGTCTAGTTAATGCTGTGCTCTCACTGTTGGATGTTGGCGGGGCATTGGCCGGGGCAGCCATTTCCTTCTTGTTCCTGCCACTGGTTATGACGGGCCTACATCACGGGCTTACCCCAATCCACTTGGAACTGATTAATGAAATTGGCTATACCCAGCTACAGGTAATGAATAGTATGGCTGGTGCGGGGCAAGTAGGTGCTGGTATTGCTTTGCTGTTAAGGTATAGAAGTAATCTGGGTCTGAAAAACACAATTAAGGGTGCATTGCCGGTCGGAATCTTGGGTATCGGTGAACCGTTAATCTTCGGTGTAACATTACCGTTGGGCAGACCGTTTATAACTGCTTGTTTGGGAGCCGCGATTGGCGGGGCTTTTGTCGGGGCAGTTGGTTTGGGTGCAACAGGGGTCTATGTTTCCGGTATCCTTGGCATAGCCATTGCCACCAACCCCCTCCACTATGTAATTGCATATACCCTTGCTGCAGTTGCAGGATTCGTGCTTACCTATATGGTTGCAGTTCCGAAGAACCTGCTAGATAGTTTGGAGGCCTCTTCGAAGAGCTCAATGAAAGCTTAAGTGTTATACTGGGAATAAAGGGGCCCTGCCAAAGGGCCCCTAACTTACAAAGAAAGGGGTGAGTAAGGTAGCACGCAAGATTGATTTAGGCATTTCTGTGTATCCCGAGGCAAATGATAGATTTTGCGAGCAAAAAAACTATATCGCCCTTGCCAAACTCCAAGGCTATAGCCAGATATTTTCCACCTTGCACTTACCGGAGTTGCCTCTAGAATCAATGCTTGAATATGCAAGGAATTTATCTTCAGTTGTAACCGAGCATCAGATGCAGCTAACCCTAGATGTTTCCGCAACAAAGGTCCGGGAGATTGCTCAGGCTGAAAGCTACATCAATAAGATTAAAGATACTTCAATTGACTACATTCGTTTAGACTATGGCTTTACTGAGCATGACCTCAAACTGCTCAAAGATTGTTTAAACGTTAATGGGCTGGTTTTAAACGCGTCAACACTCTCTGCCAGTGAAATTGATGACTTCCTCGAGATTATTACCAAGGCTGGATTCGACATGAGGAACTTAAAGGCTTGTCATAATTTTTACCCCAGGGAAGAGACCGGGTTGAGTATGGAATTTTTAATTCAAAAGTGTCAGCTGTATAAGAAATACAATATACCGGTTACCACATGTATTGCGTCGCATACCAAACCGCGAGGGCCTTTGTATGCTGGATTGCCAAGTGTCGAAAAACAGCGTTATTCATCTCCTGGGAGAGCAGCCGCTGAGTTGATGGCCACAGGAGTGGTTGATGAAATATTATTCGGCGATTCATTTGTGTCAGCAGAAGAACTATCTGAAGTTGCTGCTGTAATTGATTCCGGATGCGTGGAGTTAAGAATTAAAATGCTTAGCAATAAAATAACTGAAATGGAACGGGCGATTATTGTGGAGCAACTTCATCTTGCCCGCCCTGATCAGGCTGAATTTTCGATTCGGTCACAATCTTCAAGGGAAATGGCTTCATTTGCAGCTCGCGTAGAAGCAAGGTCACCTGAGCCAAGAATCAAATATGCTGTAACTATAGATAATGAAAAGTATTTGCGGTACTCAGGGGAGTTGCAAATTCTGTTAGCAGACCTACCCGAGGATGAAAGGATAAATGTTGTTGGGCATATTGTCTCTGAAGATCACGATTTGGTTCATATGATTAAACCCGGCACAACTTTTAGATTTCAGGTGGTGGATGAATGATGTTTAGAAAATCCGCCGAGCATATATATGCACCTGCAACTGGCACTACTATGAATCTGCAAAATGTAGATGATGAGGTGTTCGCAAATGGAATGATGGGGCCGGGTTTAGTAATTAATATAGCCCCCTCGGAGTTATGTATCTATGCGCCAGCTGCGGGCACTGTTGATGCTCTGTATCCTACCGGCCACGCCCTAGGGCTCAAAACGAAAACCGGCACAGCACTCCTACTTCATGTTGGTTTGGAGTCATTTAAAAAAAAGGGTCTGATAAAAAAGTATATTAGTAAAGGAGATATGGTGCGGAAGGGACAACTGCTTCTAGAGATTGACCCATCTATCGCGGACCCAACCGATTTAATTATACTTTTGACTTTTCCAGAGCTATCGAAGACTTTGACCCCTCTATATGAGGAAGGAGAATCGGTTCAGTCCCGCAAACAGCGGATCTTCAGAGTAGATCCCTGATCTAATCATCTTTCTAAGCATCGGGTCATCGCTTTGTTGGAGTGATGTCCCGATTTAAAGTGTTGGCCCTCAGAGGCTGCGTATATCGTCAGAGGACGGAATTGTAACCAACACCCTTCATCCCATTAAAGTTGTGTCGCAGGACACAGCTTTATTTTTTGTTCCAAGTAAAATAAGGTTAAAGGAAAAGACGGAGGAGGTGAGTTCTTGGTTAATAAAGTGTGGCTGCATCACAACAGTTGGGATGAGGCTTCGGAGTATCTGAAGCGGTCACAGACAATTATTATCCCTGTAGGCAGTATTGAGCAGCATGGTGAGCACTTGCCCCTGGGCACAGACACAATGGTCGCGGAGGCAATTGCCGAGTCTGTTGCTGAGGAGGCAGGTGTGCTGGTGGCGCCAGCGGTCAGTTACGGCTGGAGCCCGCACCACATGGTCTTGACTGGCACTGTTACCATCCGCCCGGAAATTCTTATTGAGTATCTGTATGATGTAATCGAGAGTCTTTCTAAGCACGGGTTTAAGAAGTTTCTGCTGTTGAACGGGCATCGAATTGTCAACATCAGCTGGATGCAGATTGCCGGTGAGCGAGCAAAGCGGCAGCTGGAGGTTGATGTCTTGATTGCCGACCCGGCGTTTTTGTCCAAGGAGTTGGCAAGGAAGGAAGGTATGGGGCTTCTAGGCCATGCCGACGAGCTTGAGACATCCCACATGCTCTACGTTCGCGGCGATTTTGTGCAATTGGAAAAGGCCCGAGATTTTACCCACCAGCGCCCCGACTACAAACAGGTAGACCCCCGGGTGGAAAATGACATGCTCTGCTATATTCCCAGCACCGAAGAAGAGATGGAAGAGTCTGTTCAGGCCGCTGGAGGAACCTCGGGACGGCCTACCAAGTCTACTGTTGAGTTCGGCAACAAGTATCATGACTGGGTAGTATCGAAGCTGGTCACAATCATTAATGAGTGGCAGGACAAATAAAAATAGATATCTAATCTGTATCTAATCCGTGATCTAATCTGTCTGACTATCTAATCATTTTGTCCTGCCGCTCCAAAAAAATGAAGGGGGATAAAGGATGTCTTTAGCGAAGAAAGAAAATCTGATTGTCGCGGTCTTTTTCATCTTTACCCTGCTTATGACCAATCCGCCTGTAGTGAACTGGGTTAGCGCCTACGCCGAAACCAACCCCTTGATCTTCGGTTGGCCGACCTTGTGGGTCTGGCTTCAGTTCTGGTACATGGCCATGATCGGTGGCCTGATCTGGTTCGGCCTCAAGTTCAAGACCTGGAATGTAGATTATATTGAAGAAACATTTGACCAGCATGTGGACGGGGGTGACAAGTAGTGGAAACTTGGATGATTGGTTTAACAATTATCAGTTTGTATCTTGTCATGGTCCTGTATTTTGGTTACCGGAGCTGGAAGTAGGCCAGAACAGTATTGAAGACTTTGCTGTCGCCAGCGGTTCCTTCGGAGTTCTGGTGCTCACCCTTACTTTTGCCGCTACTTTTCACAGCGCTTACGCCTTCACCGGCATAGTTGGCTTTGTCTATAATGACGGTGTCGGCTTCTGGGTGAACGGCCTCTGGCTGGTGCCGCCGGCCTTGTTGTTCTGGATCTTTGGGCGCAGGCTGTGGATTTTGGGCAAGAAGCATAAGTTCTTCTCTCTGGCCGAATATATGGGCAAGTTTTATGACTCGAATCTGATAGGGTTGCTTACAGTTTTCATTCATGCCGTATTCATTACACCTTATATCGGGATTCAGTTGACTGGCTCGGGCTATATTTTCCAAACAGTAACAGAAGGTAAGATACCCTTTGCCTTGGGCGCTACGGTGATGATGATCATACTCGTGGCATATGTCTGGGCTGGGGGGATCCGGGCAGTGGCCTGGACCGATACCTTCCAGGGAATCTTCATGTTTGTCGGGATCTTGCTTGGCAGCTGGCTGATAGTGCGGAACGTAGCTGGGTCCTCGGCAGCTGCCTTCCAGGATGCAGTCCGGTCAATTCCAGAGTTCTTTTCACTGCCAGGACCCTCGGGGGCAATAACTACGTGGAATTATATCTCCCGCTGGGTGGTTATCTGTCTTGGAATGGCCATGGGACCGCATATCATTATTCGGATGTTTACAGCCAAGTCGTTGAAGGTCCTGAAGTGGGCCAGCATCTTTGGCGCCCTTTACCTGACGATTATCTACTGGTTCACACCGGCCGTTGGCGCCCTTGCTAGAGTTATTTCTCCCGGCGCTGGCAGCCCTGACCAGCTCATGGTTGACTACTTGTGGCAATACACTCCGGTAGTGTTTGCGGCGGTTCTTCTTGGCGGCGGGTTTGCAGCGGCCATGTCCACGGCGGATTCCCAGGCCCACGCGGTCAGCACAACCCTGGCTGTTGATGTCTATAAGAAGCATATTAAACCGGATGCTTCCTCTAGGCAGTTGACCATGGTCTCCCGCTGGATGATTGTTGTTTTGTCTTTGGTCAGTCTCTACATCGCCATCAGTCAGCCGACGATGCTGGTCAACTTGTTGGCAATCTCCACTGGTGGAATTGCCCAGCTGACCCCGGCTTTTGTCGGTAGCCTCTACTGGAAGAAGTCCACCAAGGCGGGAGCCCTGGCCAGCCTGTTTGGCGGTATGGGTGTGCTGATTCTCACCCAGTTCTTCTGGACAAACCCGTTCGGGCTTGGCATCCTGCCACCTTTCTGGGGCCTGGTTGCTGGCAGTATCTTGTTTGTTGTAGTTAGTCTCGTCACTACGCCGGTGGATGACAAGACTATTCAGGAGACTCAGGTGTTCACGGATAATATTATCAACGGATAGAAGTACAGCTGCGGCCCCGCTTTTGCGGGGCCGCTTTTACGTTTTAGCAGGATTCAGAGCCTGAGTGCAGTATTAATACGGTATAGATCAATAAGGGGGAGTCTGCAGGTGGATAGGTTGTTTTTAGAGCTTCTGGGCGATTGCGGAGTGTTGCGAACCTATGAAACAAACGAGATTATTCACTTGGACCAGATTCCGCCGGAGTCAGTTTATCTTATTCATGAGGGCAAGGTTAAACACCTTGTTTATGATGAAAACGGCGAAGAGAAGACTTTGTTGATCTTGAAAAAAGGAGATATTTTCGGCGAGGTTACTTATTTTCAGCAGGATATTAACGCCGTGGTGACTCAAGCCATCAGTCCATGCCAGATTGCCTCAATTCCAGTTGCCGAGTTTGAGCGCATGCTTAAAGAGCATCCCGAGCTCTATGCAGAGATTGTCCGGTTGGTTACGTACAAAATGCGGATAGTTATGTCCCAGGTCAAAGATATGGCATTTCAGACTGTCGAAGGGCGTCTCGCCAACTTGCTTCTGCGTCTCGCCGACCAGCAGGGTGTGCAGACGGAAATGGGCTACGTGATGATTGATTTTGATGTCACCCATCAGGAGTTGGCGAATATGATTGCCGCCTACCGATCCACTGTTTCCAGGATAATGGGGCGCTTGTGCAAGCACCGGGTGATTGAAGTGGTGAACAAGCGAATTGTGATTCTGGATTATCTGGGGTTGCAGCAGATGGCTAATTCAGACTGTGGTAATCGCCAGAGATAAAACTTCTCTCTGCATGCCTATGAGTTATTCAGTCGCATAGGTTGTGGGTAACTATATTTTACGAAAGAGGTTCTTGAAGTGCTTGATACTTCAATTCAATACTATAACCTGATCATGATGCGTCGGGCAGGCACCCCTGTACCTGCAGTCGTCTTGCGAGAAGGATTTTCCTTTGTTAATTATGTTCCTGGTGATGAACAGGCCTAGTTGCTGCAAAAGGCAATTGAACTACGTCAGGAACGACCCGAGCGGAGCGTGGAACAAATAATCTTTATGCTAGAGGAGCATGGCGTTGTTGAAAACGGGGCCCTCACTTACAGCACTTTGGCTAGGCAATTGCGCCTGGCGGGCGCAACTCGCCGGGAGCTAGAGGCAAAGCGGATTCCTGACCCTCAAAACCCGAAACGTAAGAAGAGGAGAGCCCAAGGGCTTTTTTTTGTTTGTCACTAGTACACGATGACTATTGATCTCAACTCAAGCAATTTAATAAGCAATAAATATTGACAGCAATCCCCAAGTG
The DNA here is from genome assembly GCA_009711825.1 of Bacillota bacterium. Taxonomy (NCBI): domain Bacteria; kingdom Bacillati; phylum Bacillota; species Bacillota bacterium. The sequence continues at coordinate 102,218 of VEMY01000009.1, forward strand.
CTATACTCTAAAAGCGAATCATGATTCGCTTTTACCTTAGGAGGAGCACACAAATGGCCCAGTACAAAAAGCATGAAGTCCTCAATACCATCAAAGAAGTTGCAATGAATTTATTCCTGGAGAAGGGTTTCGAGCAGACACATATCAAGGACATTGCCCAAGGGGCAGAAATATCTGTTGGCAATTTATACAGATACTTCGCAAACAAGCAGGAAATCCTCTCTGCTCTGGTTCCTCCCAGTCAGATTCAAGCCCTGCAAGACTTGCTCATCACCCGCACCCATATTCTTCATAAAATGCAATTGCAGATTCCCTTAAGCAGTGAGGAGCAAAATTGGTACAGCAATGAATACTTCGATTTCCTGATTGCCAACCGAAAAACCCTTGCCTTAATTTTTAAGTGCCGCCATGAAACTGTCTTTGCCAATGCCATCTCTAGCATTGTGGCAGAAATGCTCAAGCTTAAGTACCAACTTCTTGGTGAGCAAAAGCCGATTGAGGTTCCCGATGACCTAAACACTACCATGCAGATAATAATTGCCAAGACCATCGAACTAAACGCCGAGGTATTGAGCCTGGAAATTAAGCCTGCCGCCATGAAAAGATTGTTAGTTAACCTGGACCATTTCTACCAAAAGGGGACAGCAGCCCTGTGGAACAAGCTCATCACCTGATTACATCGGGCATTCCTGAGCACTCAATGCTACTGGAATAAGTTGTAATCAGAGGAGGATTAACCATGGTAATACATAGTCCGCAGTACAAGGGGCACTGGTTCATAAAAGGTTTTTCTATCCTAATGGCACTGCTCCTGGCTAGCGCTCTATTACAAGTTTCTGAAGCCTCCCCGGGGACAAGTCCCCCAGAGGCGGACTTCACCGCCGATCCCCCTCTGGGGCGTTTCCCACTATTGTGCTTATGGGCGGCGGTGATTGGGGGACCAAAGCAAATGATGTATGGCGCTCCACCAATAACGGCGCCACTTGGACACTGATGACCGACGCTGCCCCCTGGTCGGCCCGGATGTGGCACACCAGCGTTGTCCTGCCTGATGGCAGTATTGTCCTGATGGGTGGCTGGGATGGCCAGCGTCGAAATGATATTTGGCGCTCCACAGACAAAGGCGCCACTTGGACTGAAATAACAGGAGCTGCCACATGGTCAGCAAGATATGCCCACACCAGCGTTGCCCTACCCGATGGGAGCATTGTGCTAATTGGGGGCGGGGATGGCGTATATACAAATGATGTTTGACGGTGGCAGACGGCGGGATCCAATGAGCAGAATCCCAGCCACACCTACAATCTGCCAGGAAACTATCATGTGAAGCTGTATGCTTACAATCATAGTAGTGCCAGCTCCATAAGCAAGGAGTTTTCATTTCCCGGGGTAGATGTAGAGCTAAAGGCTTACCCAGCTGAGGGAGGCAATCCCAGCGGCAGCGGTGTTTATGTCTTGGGAATTGACATTAACATATCTGCCGGAACCAACTCCGGCTACAGCTTTTTAGGCTGGTACATGGGCGATGACCTACTCAGCATTAATGAAAACTACACCTTTACTACAAGCATTGAAGAATACAACCTGGAAGCCCGGTTCGAATTAAACAGCTACATCATCGATGTTGCTACAGTGCCCACGGCAAGTGGCTCTGTGACTGGAACTGGCACCTATGATCACGGCAACATAGTTACTCTAATGGCCACTGCCAATACCGGCTATACCTTCCTGGGCTGGTATGAAGAAGACGAACTAGTTGCTGCCACAGCAGAATACCAGTTTACTGCTGAAGGGGCGAGGTCCTTAGAAGCCCGCTTTATCAGGAACTACGGCATCGGAATAATTGCTCTTCCGACAGAAGGTGGCACCGTTACCGGATCCGGCACCTATACGGAAGGCTCGGTGGCAGAACTTGAAGCTATCCCTGCTGAAGGATATCGGTTTGTGCAATGGCTTGAAGACGGTAAGGAAATCGGCACCGAGGCAAAGCTTGACTACACAGCCATAGCAGATGCAACCATCACCGCCGTATTTTGGCCCTATGATTCTGTGCGAACTGACTCAAAAACTGGCATCGACATCCCCGAGGAACCAGTTGTACTGCACTTCCATGGCAACAGGGTCACCATGATCGTCACCTCGCCCGAGGAAATTACCGGGGGGGCAAATCGACGTAACCCTCTATGATGAGGATGCAAAAAAGGGTAATCCCCCGGGAATGGTTCCTGGCGGGATATACCTGAGACTTCTGCGCACCGACAACTTTGCCGACAGCACAGTGCGAATACAGGTTAGCTTTAATCCCGAAAACCTACCCCTTGGAGTCAAGACAGACAGCTTAAAACTCTACCGCTACACCTTTAACGAGGACACCGACAGCTGGGAGTGGGTGGAACTGCCCCGCCAGGGCGTAAACCTGGAAGAGCATTATGTCTGGGCCGAGCTCAGCGAATTTAGCACCTTTGGCATCTTTGGCGAGACTGAAGAGCTGCCGAAAACCAGCGGACAATTATTCTCCTACCTGTTAGCAATGCTGATTGTGGCAATGACTTACTTCTTGTTGAGGCGTAGGCTCATCAGCAACTAAATTCAACGACGGCAAAGCTCTCACTACGGTGGCGTAATGACGGTTAAGCTACCAGTGGCGGTGAGAGTTACGCCGTCAAACTTCGTGAGCGACGATACAATGGCCTGGATTTTATCTGGATGATCTAACTTATATATTAAAGGGTAATAAAAGGAGCCAGATAGTTCAGGTATTTTTTCCACTTCCACAACAGGGATTAGAATGCAGAACTAGTAAACTGACCTCCGGTCTGAACTGAGGTCAGTTTTTTACTACAGATACACGAAAAATCTTGATGCAGATAGAAGGGATGTGTATTATCTAGGTAATTCAGTTTATCTGGTGGGGAGGAAATTAGATGCTTAAGGTGACAAACCTTTTTCGTGATTACGGGAAGACCCGGGCTGTAAATGATGTTAGTTTTGAGGTGAAGCCGGGAGAGATTTTTGGCTTTTTGGGCCCAAATGGTGCGGGCAAGACCAGCACTATCAAAGTGTGCACAGGTCTTCTTAAGCCTACCGCTGGCAGTGTGAGTATCAATGGATATGATATTGTGCAGGAGCCGGTTGCAGCTAAAGGTCAGTTCGGGTATGTTCCCGACAACCCGTTTCTGTACAATAAGCTGACCGGGTGGGAGTTCCTTCGCTTTGTTGGTTCCGTTTACCTGCGGGACAGTGAAGTTATCGATGAGCGCATCAAGGATGCCCTGGAGATGTTGGAGCTAACGGATAAGGCTGATGAGCTGCTGGGCAGTTACTCGATGGGGATGCGCAGGAAAACGGCAATTGCAGCGGCAATCTTGCACCGACCCCCGGTTTTGTTCCTTGATGAGCCAACCTCGGGTTTGGACGCAGTGAGCGCTAAACGGGTTAAGGATTTGCTCAGGACATTGGCCAATGAAGGGAGCGCGATCCTGCTGACGACTCATATAATGGAGATTGCGGAGCTGATTTCTGATCGGATTGGTGTTATTAACAAAGGGCGGTTGATTGCCACAGGTACCATGGATGAGCTTCGGGCACAGGCACCCGGAGCAACCCTGGAAGAAGTTTTCATGGCCCTAACTACCGAAGGGAGCAACCAATAATGTCCGGATTCAGGATGCTCCTGGGTTTACACTTGAAAATGCTTCGAAACGGGAGCAAGGAAAAAGGATTGGCTGTAGTTTTAATGCAGGTAATTCTAATTGGCGCTGGCCTAATGGGATTTACCTGGCTACTACAGCGTTATGTATTTTCCCGCTTTGCTGAAGGTTTTACCGGACCCGGGGCATGGATAATTTATACCTTTATATTGCTGTGGGTGTTTTTAGTTGTTTTGGTGCAGGGGTTAAGGAATTTAGTCCCTCACTATTATAAGTCTGCGGATCTGACTTGGCTCGTGACTACACCGTTACCGGGCGATCACGTATTCGCCTTTAAGTTTTTGACTAGTATCCTTAAAGGCTTTAAAGATACCATCTTTCTGTCGCTGCCTTTATTGTTAGCTGCCTGCTGGGTCGGGGGAATGCATTGGTCTTACTTTCCACTGCTGTTGGTAGTCATATTCGCCTTTACCATCGTCCCCTCGGCACTAGCCGTAGTTTTTGGTATGGCGGCTTTGCGGGTTGTATCTGTTAAAGTGTTTGGCGGGTTGGTAACGGCCCTGAATCTACTCCTCACAGCAGCCTTTTGGGTGGGAGTGTGGAATGCGGACGTAATTGAGGGCCTGGCATTGTTTCTGTTTGAAGGCAGCGCCAACCTGATTCCGATGGTTTCCGCAGGTAAAATTGTAGATGCTCTTGTAATAGGTGCGATTGGGGAAGCTATCGTTCCTGCAGGGATTTTGTTGGCTACTGGCGTTGTAACATTGTTTCTCACATTTATGGTTTCCCGGTTGCTGTTTTACCAGGGCTGGCTCAACGTTCAGGATACGACGGATGCCAAAACCAGTTTCCGTAGGGGCAAGGGGACTTCTGGGTTGATCCCTTCCCTGTTATTTACCGAGTGGAAGTTCGCTCTGCGCAATCAGGAGATGCTTCCGGGCTTTATCATGATGCTGGGGATTTTTGTGGTTTCTGTGTTTCCATTTGCCCGGGGCAATTGGTTGGGCGGCAGTGTTGAAGCTGCTCTGGTGGTTGCAATGCTGGCTGCAGCCGTGCTGCCTGCCCTGGGCGTGATAGTCATGTTTGTGCCGATTGAAACAGCGACAAACAAGGGACTTCTCAAGGGCAGATTTCAACTAATCAAGACCCTGGCCCTAGGGGCAAATACTGTTTTTGCCTACAGGATGCTACGAGTTTTTGTGCCCGCTGCTTTGCTGGGGGGAATCGGAGTTTTCCTGTTCAGTTTATTGTTAGATACCAGTCCCGTGTTAACATTGATGGCGGTGTTTGTCCTTCAGTTAGGATTTGTCGCTGTCCACGAAGCCACGGAATTGTTTTACTATGCCAAGCTTGATAAGCGTTATCCCATATTGGGTGAAGTGTTTTGCTGGGTGGCCCTGCTGCTTTATATAATTGGTGCCGGTGGCCCCTTGCTGTTATGGGCGCTTCGGGATGTGTTCACCATCTTCTTCACGCCAGCGTTTCTGCCAAGTGCAGTGATTTTGGTTGTAGCATCTATTTTGACGGTGTGGGCAGCTAGAAAATTAGCTGTATATGCCTGGGATGAGATGGAGTTTGAGTAATAGATCAATAAGACATTCAGCCTATTCCACGGATGAGTTTAACAGGCGTGTTTATGAGCTGGTTCGTCAAATACCTGCAGGTAGCGTGATTGCCTACGGCCAAATAGCCGCTATGCTCGGCCGGCCTCGGGGTGCGCGGATGGTGGGCAGGGCGATGCGCTTGGTCCCGAAAGAGCTAAATCTTCCTTGCCATCGCGTGGTGAATAGCAAAGGCGAGTTGGCGCCGCCCCATATCTTTGGCGGCAAGGGTGTCCAGCGGCAGAAGCTTGAAGCCGAAGGAGTAATCTTTAAGGATAGTGGCCGCATTGATATGGAAAGCTGCACGTGGGAGGCAGTCGAGCTACATTATTTTGGTGTTGATGTAGAAGAACGGCCCTGAATCGTAAGGGATTCAGGGCCGTAATGTCGTTTTATGCGAGTAATGTGCATGGGCGCGATGATCTCTCTTTATTTACACTCTTTGCGTCAAGGGGCATAATTAGCATACAATAAGGATACAAATCGATTATATTTTGGAGGTGAGTGATAATGAATATACGACCTTCTGCTGCAATACGAAAGAATTACAAGGAGATTTCTGAGCTCTGTAAGCGCACAGGTGAACCGGTTTACCTGACGAAAAACGGCAGTGGCGATCTTGTGGTAATGGATATAGAGGCGTTTGCTCGGCGTGAAAGTATGTTGAAGCTCAGGGAGAAGCTGCTGCAATCAGAAATTGACATTCAAAAGGGGCGGACCTATTCCATAGATGAGACAGTCTCCGCTATGCGCCAGGCTGTCGCAGAGGGTGCCAATGACAGCAAAGAATAAATATTATACTGTTAATTAATGCGAGCGGCTCCGGAGAAATGTTCCGGAGCCGCTTATTGTCTACGAATCGTAATGGGCCAGGGGCGGGATATCTCCTGTGGTATGCTCATAGTTTGAGTTCTGGGAGTTATCTTGGTTGACATGTTGATAGGTGTTTAGCTTGTGGCCGTTGGACATCTTCGCTACTTGGTCGCGAATTACAGCGATATGCTTTTCCTCTGCCTTGGCCAGATCGGCAAAGAGTGCGGCGATATCTGTGTTCTTGCTGTCCTGGGCCTCCCGCATGTAGCGGACATATTGGACCAGGGCCTGTTCCTTTTGATTCAGTGCTTCGTCTAAATGGCTAAGGGTGTGCATTACCTGCCTCCTATTGAATTGCTACCGATAGTTTTCCCAGAAGCGGTTATATATACTTTGACAGGATTACTTGCCTGATGCGCGTAATAAAGGAATAGGTAGCATTGCTGTCGGAAAGGGGTTAAGTTTTTGCATTATAACTATATTGAATTTCTCTGGCCGGGAATGTTGCTGCTGACCGTCTACATTTTGATCGACTTTTACCGTAAGCGTAAAGACAACCTGCTGCGGCGCCTGGTGTTTTATAGCTTTCTGTTTTATGTGCTTAATGTTCTGCATCAGGCCTTAGGCGGCATCTTTATTCCGCCTTTGCCGACTGATGGCTACCAAGGACCGCTTCGCTTATTCCAGCCGTATCCATTTTATTTCGTTTGGGATTTTGTGCGGATGCTGGACTACGGCTTGGGACCAGCCTTTAGGATTGTCCGTCCTTCATTCTATAATCTGCTGTTTCTAGCGCCCTTGGGTTTTTACCTGCCCTGCTTGTTTCGGGTTAAATCCGTAATGCAGGTGGCACTGATTGCTTTCTTGGTCTCGCTTATGATTGAATCGGCCCAGTTACTTACGACCGTTACTGGCTTGGTAATGCGTCGGAGCTTTAATGTCGATGATTTGCTGCTCAACACCCTGGGGGCGGTGCTGGTGTTTGTTTTCTACCCCCGAGTCAGCGAGTGGATATTTGGCGATCACTGGCGTCTATAGGCATGTGTTTGTGCTGGAACCGCCTGCTGATATTGACACCTGGAATGTCTCAGTACTCATGGTGCAAGCATATCTTGATTCACCTTTGAGTTTGACGCTCATAGATTGCCAGTAGATTAGGTCGTAGGGATTCGGATGCTTCCGAACCCTGTTTAATTTAGTTCTACTTCATTTGGAGCTTTGTAAATGGAATTATTGCAGAAGAAGTTGTGGCTGCCTGAAAGCAGCCACTTTTTTAATGCTATTCTTGTTATCCGGTTACCTGGTGGCTGAGATTTAACCGCTTTACTCTCCTGAAGATCACTACCGGTGAAGGCGCCTGGGGGCAGACTCCATGTGGTTGAGAATGTGCATAATCTGCTCCTCCCTTGATGTTCTGATACTGTATTGCCCCAGAAACAGTTGGAAGTACTAGGACGTGTCTCGATTGCAAGAATAGTTGTAAAATTATTTATATTTCTAACGATACGTGTTACCATTTATTAACTGGGTTTTTGTTACACTTGCTGTCGTAAAATTCTTGGTGAGTAACTACCAGCAGGATTCGTATCATTGAGGGTGATATAAATGGGACTTCAAACAATAGCCCGGGGAAAAATTAATATTCTCCATATTTTGATGGTGGTAATCCTCGTTTTCACAGGATATTTTCTCTATACTTCCCGAACGGAGATTAGGGAGCGCTACCTAAACAGGGGCTTAATTACCGAGGTGAAAAAGGAGCACGGAGATTATCTAAAGTTGGATTATATCAGAATGGATGATGAACAAAAGCTTTGCAGTTTCACCTACGTAAGAAGAAAGGTGCACCCTGATGAGCCAGAACTATATAATCGGGTCCGAGAAACTGTAAACAGCTATCTTAAATCCAATCCCGATTTCTTCCTGAACGAGGGCTTTAAGATTGAGTTCATCATTAGGTATACAGGGAATAGCCCCCATATCGTATCTTTTGTAAACCACAACTATTCTGAAGATGCCCTGCTTTATGACGGATTGCATGGTGTTACGACTGAGGGCGAAGAGCCGTTCTACTATTTAACTGATCTTGCTCCCTTTAGTAAGGTCAAGACATTAAGGATTTACAGAGTGAGTATTGACGACCTATCAATTCTCAGTAATTTTGATGACCTTGAGCGGCTCATCTTATATGACGGCTTCAGTGAAAAAGACATTTTAGAAATAAGACAGATATTGCCTGACAGTATTATCGAGGTTAAATGAACTAAGTTCTAGAGTAACGTAATAAGTGCATTATAAAAACGGAGTGGCTTATCGACACTCCGTTTTTTCTCTCAGTGAAAGAATAATGCCAGAAATTGTTCAGTCGGATACAGATAACTGAGCGATCTGGTTGTGATTAACAAGCTGGTTAAATAAAGGCCAACGATCAGGCTAAGGACTGCCGCATAGGAAAAGTCCATATCCAGCAGGAGGTTGCCCAGGGTCATTCCGAGGGCGGCCAGCAGGGAGAGATAGCGTGTCGCTATCTGCCAAAGATAATGGGCTCAGACAGGTAGAGGTAATAATTATCGGTGCCGGGGTATTCGCTCAGTCCAACCGGGACACCGGAAATTTCTTCCATGATATTCAGCAGCGCCGCTTTGTTGTTGCGGTCTTCGATCTTGCCGTCAATCCAGTCGATGGCATAATAGGTGCCGGCCTGGACAAACAGCATGTTTGGCGGGATTGGCCAGGTTGCAATCCGGCCACCCCAGCCGTTTTCAAGCACCAGTTGGTTGACCTCCTGATGAATCCAGGGGATCTCGGCTTGCTTGTTCTCCGGGACTTCGATGCCCAGCGCTTCCGGCAGCCAGTAACTATAGCCAAAACCGGTGTCATGAGTCTGGGCCGGGAAGATGCCGCCATGTTCCATGGTTTGGGTTAGCATCGCTTCCAGCATAAAGAATCCGTTCCCAATTATCGCTGTGCTAGGTCCATAGTCGGCGATTTTTTTGGGAACATCCTCGCTGACAAAGCTCTGTATTTCCGTATATAGCCGGTCATGAGCTTGGGGTGTGCGTTCGGGACTGTCTACCGAGCCGGAGGCAGGGGTGGTTACTTCCACGAACTGTAAGCCCTGCGCTTCGGCGTTAAGTTTAAGCGCCTCAACCGAGTCCGGACTAACCCAGCTCGCGGGACGGGTGTAATGGACAATCGTCTCGGCGCCCATGGCGCGGGCGTTTTCAATGATTTTGGGCACGCGTCCCGAGTAATCTGTGGCGAGGGCGATGTCGCTGATGTGAGCTATACTTTGTTGGGTTTCTCCGGGAGAGCCGACGATAAACAGAAGGTCCGGGCGGATTTCTCTGGCGGTGCTAATAGCCAAGTACGTACCTGGTATACCCGGCGCGATGATAATTGCCTTGACCGCAGGATCCTCTGCCATCTCCGTGACCAGGTTCATGGTTGTTTCTTGTTCAGCCATATAGCGATTGGGCGGGCTGACGATGATGATATGTTCTTCACCAAACTCCGCCTGCATTTGTTTTGCCATAAAATAGGCCTGGCCGTCACTGCCTGCTTGCGTAAACGGGTTTTCGGCAATCATTTCCGGGCTGGTGGCCATGATGCCTAGCTTCCAATCGCCAGCCTGGTTCTGGTTAGTAGATGAACCACAGGCGACCAGTGGGAGTAACAGGACGGCAAATAGAAGAAACCCGAAGGATTTAAAGAGCCACTTTTTACGCTTTGACAATTCACTCACCTTTTTTCTGTTTAGTTTCTCTTTATTCACTCAAGATGACAGAGTCGAATAGGTACAAGTAGCAGTTGTCGGTGCCGGGATAATCTTGCATTTGGAGCGGCGCGCCGGCCACGTCTGTCATGATTGCCTGCAGCGCTTCCTTGTCGTTGCGGTCTTCGATTTTGCCGTCTAGCCAGTCCATGGCGTAGTATGTGCCGGCCTGGATGGACATAAGGTTTGGCGAAACCGGGCTGGTAGCGATGCGGCCGGCCATGCCCATTTCTGTTGCTTTGTCATTCACCTGGTCGAGAATCCAGGGTAAGTCGGCCTTTTGGCTCTCGGGCACGTCAACACCGAAAACGTCCGCAAGGATATGATATGTGGGCGAAAAATAGCCGGAGTCGTTGAGTCCCGGGAAGATGCCACCATTTATAATTACCTGGGTAAGCATTGGTTCCATCATCGCTTCGCTGGTGCCAAAAAACGCGGTGTCGGGGCCATACTCGGCAATTTTTTGTGGAACATCCTCGATGATAAAAGCCTGTAAGCCGTCTACTGTAATGTCTACAGGGTCGGCCGTTACTACTTCCACAAAATCCAGGCCCAGTTCTTCGGCCGTTTGCTTCATTAGCTTCAGGCGCTCCTCAATAATATCAACTGACATGTGACGGTCGAAGGAGTAGTGGACAAAGGTCCCTGCGCCCATTTTATGGGCTTGTTCTACTAGTTTAGGGCCGCGGGCAACTTCGTCGGGGTGGATGACAATATCGCTGGCGGCGACATCGTCAGGGTTATACATAGGGGAGGCGACGAAGAAGAATATATCTGGGTGCACAGCTCGTACTGCACTGATATAGTGATTTACGCCCACTATCCCGGGGGTGACGATAATCGCTTTAACACTGGGGTCTTCGACAATTTCCAGCAGCATTACCGTAGTGTCGGTGTAACTGGATTGCCACGACTCGTGGGGACTGGTGACAATAACTCTGTCGCCAAACTCGGCCTTCATTTGCTCGGCAATCGTGTGTTCCTCCCCCTCGCCTCTTCCGAAATCTACATGCGTGCTGGTGGCGAGGATGACAACTTTCGCTTCTTCGTCCTGGTCGCCGTTGTCATCTGGGAGTCGGTCCGGGTCATCTCCATCCTGGGGACTGCATGCCAGTAATGCTGTAAGGAAGATACAGAGGAGAACAGTTAGCGTCGTTTTGCCTTTAGGCAACATGTTCGATAACACTCCTTTTCAAGCCGAAGTAGTGGTTCACTCCTTATATTTATACTGAGAGTTGTAAGTAGAGAAGTTTGTTCCCGAACCCAGGGGCAGGGAGGGGCGAGGGGGTGCTGCTTCATTGGCGTAGATTAGTAGCTCGTCGCCCGCAATGAACAGGGCATCACGTGCGCCGTTCCCGGTGATATTCCCGGTCTGGAACAGATAGAAGTCGGTGTTGATGGCAATTAACGCGCTCTCTGCCTTTGCGTCCGTCTCTTGCTTGGGTACAAACAGCAGCTGATCTCGCCCGTTGTCAAGCCAGTTTGCCGGATGGGCGCGGTGACTGCCCCGCAGGGTGGCCAGGTGGACGCCTGTTTCGCTAAGGATCCAGCACTCCCCTGGCTCATCCATGGCAAGATGGGAAACATCTACCACAAGTTGCAGCTCATTCCGGTCAGGGAGCAATCTTGCCGCAGAAACTGTTTCGAAATGGCGCCCAGTTATTTCCCAGAGCTGCTTGCCGTTTCCGTCCAACATGGCAATACCGCCGGCATCACAGTAAGTAATGACAATGCGGGTGTTTTCCGGGTATTCTTGGTCCAGGCGCAGAACCTGGGCGCTGTCCAGATGGCCGCCAAACCAGAGCTTTACTGTATTTGACTCATACACCCAGCGAGTGCTGCCATCGTGATTGAGCAGGGCAAAGCCGGCAAGGATTTCGTCCCGGCCGTCGCCGTCCAGGTCAAAGGCCAGGGGCTGGTGGGCCAGCATATAGCCGCCCGGGTCCCGGACGGACCAGAGCAAATTGCCATCCTCGTCATAGACCCAGAGCCGGTGGTAGCGGTCCTTAATTAGTATATCTGTGGCCCGCTCTTTGCCGCTGACATTGACAAACATCAGCATGTCGCTGGCATGCTTGGGGATTGGCCAGCGGCGCAAAACTGTCCCCTGCCGGCCGTCCAGTTCAATCAGTTCCCGGTCGGTGAGCAAAATGACATTGTTTTCTTTGGTCCCCCGCCAGTCATAAATCTGGCAGGCCACGTCAAAGCTGCGGCCCTTCTTGCCCGCATTTGGGTCGCCCCAGCGCCAGAGGACAGTGCCGTCCAGCCGTTGGGCGCAGACGGTGGTCGTATGGTGATTGTCGAAGCGGTCGGCGTTCTGGGCGGTGACAAGCTCCACCTGGCCGTCACCGGTGAGATCTCCGGCCACAAGCCAATTGCCCCCGTATTCCGGGTCCAGCCGAATTCGTTTCCAGGGTGGGGGGTAAGGGGTGGATTTCCGGGTATGAAAGTCGTAAATGCCCGTTGCCCGGTCCTCAAAGTAATCCGGGGATTTGGGGGGGAGGGGTCCTCCATTTGGCTGTGCGGACTATGCGCAGCAGCCCAAGGGCAAGGAGCAGGGTTGTCAATGTTATGGTGTTTAAGGCTGCTAAGGTGTAGCCGCTCAGCTGCGGGCTTACAGTCAGGGTGTGGTAGAGGATGAGGGTGCCGGCAACCATGAGTAGAGAGAGCAGCCAGACGGCAGGTCTTCTTAGCAGTCGGCGCATAGGAATGCGCCAGTACATGTTATATGTCTCCAGGCCAAGAAATACATAGAGCGCGGTCCAAAGCAAAAATATTGGGAGAGGCAATACGCGCAGGAGCGTATTTAGTGCCGGAAGATCAAGCACTGCGGTTGTTACCACAAGTGCCGCCAGTATTGCTGCAACTAAAGATGTGATCAACAGGCTGATGGCCAGCCAGTTGGCGCGGATGCCGGTGGCCCGGGTGATGTAATTATTGATAATTGCCCAGATATTGCGTTTGAGCAGAAGGATAACAATGAATATAAGCAGGTAGGTGAGAATGAGGGCAGCACTCATCAGCTTAATCTCCTTGTGGTTCGGTTATGAGCATTAGTTTTCACCGAAAATGATTTGCCCCGATAGGTAGAGGTACCAGTTGTCGGTGTCAGGTTTTTCGCTCAGGTGAACCGGAACCTCGATGATTTATTCCATGATTTTTTGGAGTGCGTCCTTATCATTGCGCTCCTTAATGGCACTGGCAATCCAGGCCACGGCGTAGCGTGTGCCCGCCTCGACTACCAGCATATCCGGAGGCAGTGGCCAGGTGGCAATCCGTCCGGCGCCGCCCAGCTCAACAATTCGTTCATCGATTTGCGCCAACAGCCAAGGTGCGTCGCCACGACTTTCATCTAGTAAATTAATACCCAGGGCTTCCGGCATGATGTGGTAAATATCAGGACAACATTGGGCGGGAGAGATGCCGCCGTGCTCCAGTATTTGAAGAAGCAGCGGCTCTTACATGCCGCAGTTGGTGCCAAAGAACGCCGTGTTTGGTCCGTATTGGGCAAGTTTTTCCGGGACATCAGAGAGGATGAACTGTTGGGTGCCGGCGACGCCGGCATCTTCAACTGGGTCGGGAGCCTCCACCTCTAAAAAAGTGAGGCCAAGTTTTTCCGCCTTTTGCCGCATCAGGTCCCGCCGGGCTGCCAGCGTTTAAATCTCCATGTGGCGGGGGAAAGAATAGTGGACAAACACCTCTGTGCCCATTGCCACCGCCTGCTCAACAATCTGGTGGCCGCGACCCACGAAGTCGATGTCCATAACGATATCGCTGATGGCTGTGATTATATCTGGGTTTTCAAGGGGCGTGCCGAGGATAAAGAGGATATCGGGGCGGGCTTCCCGGGCCTTTGTCACCGCTTCTGCAACACCAGATACCGCCGTGGCAATGATAATTGCTTTGACATCCGGGTCATCGGCCATGCCTGCAATGGTTTCGTCGATATGGTCAAGGTTGGAAATCCAGCGGTCGATGCGGGTGCTGGCCAGCCAAATCCTTTCCTGGCCAAATTCTGCTTCGAGCGCTTTGGCACTCTGATACCCGGTGTCGTCTTCGAGGTCGGTTAAAGTTATGATGCCAAGTTTCCAGTTCTGCGGCGCTTTGCTACAGGCCGGGGTGACAAGCAACCCAATTATAAGCACAGAGATTAAAGTGGATTTCAACCATGGTTTAATCGACATAGTGCTTCACTCCAATCAAAATTGTGGACGGGAGTTGAACGAATTTTGTGTACAGTAATACATACTTCTAGTTTTGGTAGTGAATTCCTTTAATCCCTGCTGGTCAGACAGCGGAAAGACCACGCAGTGTTGACTTTAGTTGCTTTTTAATGGGGGGTTGGGCTTTGGCAAAGGAGTCCCAGTGTGATATCTCACCTTTCAGGGAGGTAGTAAAAAGCAAGCAAGCTTTACCATCTATTTGGGAGAGGATTTTCTTACGGGTAAAATTCGGAGGGATTCGTTAACTAAAATTAAAAAAATAAACAAAAAACTGACTACTTGAAGGTGTTAACGTATCGAACGCGAAATATTGTTAAGAGAAGCCAAACAACAGCCAGTTGGTTTTCGCGGTTATTTGTGCTTCACCTTGTGGGGAAGAATGTTTATATTGCTGGTGAGAAGAAAGAAAGGAGAGAGCTTATGAGTTGGTACATTGCAGTTCTGAAGAAGTATGCTGATTTCAACGGCAGGGCCAGAAGAATGGAATATTGGATGTTTGTTCTCTTTAATGTGATTTTTGCAATCGTGGCCGCAATTATTGATCAATTACTAGGAACTTATATGGTAATTTACGTGCTTTACATGTTAGCAGTTTTAATTCCCGGGTTGGCTGTTTTCGTTCGGAGATTGCACGATATTGGCAAAAGCGGATGGTGGTTTTTCATTTCCCTGGTTCCTATCATTGGGGGCATTTGGTTGCTAATTTTGCTTCTGACTGATAGTCAGCCGGGCACCAATGAATACGGAGCAAATCCAAAGGAAACGGGAGTCGCCGCCTAATAAGTGTTAGATATATAGGTTAGTTTGTATTTCTTCCCTGCAAAGATATGGTTTGGAGCAGATATCTGCGCCAAACCATGTTTTTTGCATTTCCTAGGGACAGGTACATTTAGTCGGCAATGAGGGCAAAAAGCATAAAAGAGTCCCCCGGCGATATGCAGGGGGACACTCGGTTTACTCAATTATCAGGTTTCTCGGGTTTAGGCCGAGGATGCGGCCCGAGGGCAGCCAGGCGCTGAGCAGTGCCACAGCCAGGCAGACAGGAATTACCGCCAGGGTTCCCCAGAGGGTGATGTCGAAGGGGAAGCTGACCAGACCCATATTGGTGAGCAGCACTCCCAGCATCCCTGGGGTGGTGGCCAGGGCCAGGGGCATGCCGATTGACACGCCGACGGCTGCCAGGAGCGCAACCTTCCAGACCATGGAGAGCCGGATCTGCAGCGGGGTCATCCCAAAGGCCTTGTAGATGCCGAAGGTCTTTTTGTCGCTGTAGATGCTAATCAAGGTTGCGTTAAAGGTAATAATCGAGGCAACGGCCATGAAAATGATGCTGAGGATTATCGCCACCAGAGCCATGTTCTAGGTTATCGCCGAGAAGTTGATCTCGCCACTCTCAGCTGCCGTGCGGACATTGTAGCTTTGGCCCAGTTGCTGCTGCATATCCCGAGCAAACTGAACCGGGTCGGCGTCTGCGTGCAATTTGACGGCGTAGGTATTGGCGTGAACGTCTGGGTTGACTTCCTGCAGGGCTGACTCCTGGATACGGAAGCCGAAGCCGCCTCCGTTCAGGGACTGGTAGATGCCGGTAATAAGGTAGGTGCGTCTTTCCCCTTCGATATAGACATCCACCGTGTCGCCCACGCTCTTGTTGTATTTCTCAGCGGTGAGCACCGAGATGGAGATTTCGTTTTCCCGCTCGGGATGACGGCCCTCCAGGTTGAGCATCTCGATGGCGTCCATGTCGCCGTGGTAGCTAAAGCCGATGACGTTGGTGGAGGCAATGCCGCCCTGGTCCGCGATGGCGGTCATTACTACATCTCGGGGCACGATTGCCCGAACCCGGTCATCTTTCTTGAGGGTGGACATGACCTGGTCGTGGCTTTCGCCGCCCTCCCGGGACACATAGACATCTGAGTTGTCGAAGCCCCAGAAGGCAAGGTTGTGGTTCAGGTTGAGTACCGAGTTGTAGGTGTTGAGGGAGAAGGTGAGCACAAAGGCCATGATTGCTGCCGCCGCTACCATGAACAGGGCGTGCCTTTTGCCGGTGAGGGTGTTTTTCACTGCCAGAAGCACTGAAACCGGAAGCGTTTTTAGGGTTGTGATATCGAAATGCTTTTTGACGTTGGAAAGGATGTTCGATGAGCTCGGGGCCTATTGGTTAGAAGTTGATAGAAGCAGCGGTACATCTGACACTAACCTAAGCGAGATAGAACAAGCAGCGCTGAGCGAGTATCTTGAGGAGAAGTTTCCCGAACGCTCTTTTTCTGAGAGCATACGTAGTGGCGATACAGAAAGCATAGAGGAAGCACTGAGAGAACGGGTTCGGCAGGAATTGTTGGAAGACTCATTTCTGATTCTCGGAGAACCGCCTGCATCTGCCAGCGATCAGGTGGAATGGGCTTTGTGGATAAGTGATTTAAGCAATTTCGCTGCCAATGTGGGATTGGGAGCCAAATACTATTATCCGGATGGCCCGGTGGTTTCTCATGGCGCTGAAATAACTGGCTACTTTTCAGTTGGAATAGACCCTGACCGCTACGATCAGGAGATTGTGGATGACATATATAGCATCATTTCTGAAAAAGCTGCGGAACATGATGTTGATGTTCCCGTTTTGTTCAGGTTCAGCGGTCCGCCCGAATTGCAGTCAAAAGCCCCATAGCGCATGCTACAGGGCTTTACCTTGTCAGGAGTTTTCGGGCTTTGCGATTGTAAAGGTGTATTGGAAGTATTTCGAACCCTCAAAAACGCCATCGATTTTAATCGTTACATCGTGGCCTTTGTAGGTCCACTTGCCTGCTTCTGTGTCTACGGTCTCAAAATCTTCTTGGTCTGTGGCCATTTGCGCGTAGTACGCAAGCATCTCATCAATTGTTGTATCTCCAGGCGCCAGCAACACCCATTGTGGATTACTTGCTAGACCAATGCTGTACAAATCGATTTCAACACCGGACCCAGGGTAGGCCAGCCAGGGTTCGGGCAGGGCCGAGGCGGCATCATCCAACTGAGCCAGGTAGTCATCTTCTGGGTCAAGGGCTTGATGCTCATCGCAGTCGGGGTCATCACAATCATTTTCACCATGATTCCCGTTGTTTTCGTCGACATCATCAACGTCACCATTGTTCTGCTCACTGCCATTGGCCGGAGGTTCATCCTGTGGCGGCGCTTCCGGAGCACTGACGCTACACCCGGCAATTAGGGCGAAAACAAGTATTAAAACAGCAATTAAATATGCTTTTTTTTGCACGCTTTTTCCTCCAGTCTATAGGGCATAGATATTGCTACTGCTGTTGTATATTCTGCATTCCTATCCCAATTTCCTCTGAGTATTTTACTATTAAATATTTGCCAGTAAAGCTGAGATGTCTTGAAGATGCTGCGTTGGCTGTACAGGCGTACAGTAGCAAATGGCAGCATTCTATTTTATTTTTTTCGAGGCTAAAGTATAATAAATTCAGCGTGAGCAAGGGGGAATAGTCGTGAATGAGGGAAAGCTCCGGGAAGCAATCAGTGTTTTCGTTGGCGAGATCACCGATATTGATTCTATTGGCACTGGCAATATATGCGACACATGGCTGGTTTCGGCGGGGAGGGGGAAGTATGTTGCCCGTCTGCGGCCAATCGGTTTTACTCGGGCGCATGTAGAAGCGGACCAACGCTTGCTATTATGGTTGGCTGAACGGGGCTTTCCGGTGGCTAGGGTTGTTTCTTCACCTTTTAGTTTCGTGGTATCGGTCGAGGGTCGTTGGCTTGAGGTGCAGGAATGGGTGAGCCACGATTCCGTCTATGGCGAAGATGATGATCAGTACCGGGACAAACTCCCCGAGCTGGCAAAATTGCAGGGTCAGTTCCACGCCCTGACTCAGGAATACCCGGAGCAGATAACCAAGCCTGAGCGCCTTGGGGCGACACCGATTGGTTTTATGGCTAAGTATTTTGAGGACCCAATCAAGGTTGGTATGGCCAGATATCGTCAGGTGGCGCCTGAAGACCGAAAGCTTATGCAGTTGGTGGCCTGGTTCGAAAAGCAACTGCTCAGCATTCGTGAGCAGATTTTGTCCGCCCTCCCGTCCCTACCGGAAGTGGTTAATCACAATGATTTTATTCTCGAGAATTTACTCTGGGAGCAGGACAAGGTTGCAGCTCTGATTGATTTTGATTTTGCCTGTAGTGGCCCTCACTATATTGATCTTGTAGAAGGGGTGCACGGGGCGGCTGTTTTCAACGGCAAAGAGCTCGTTCACTGGGGTATTGATAGCGATGGTTCCGTGCGATTTGAGGAGGGGCGTGCCTACCTAAATGCCTATTTCCAGGAGTTTTCATGTCCCGGCTTTGATTCGGAACTATTTGCCAAGTTTCTTCAGGCCAAAGTTATCAGCCTGAACTTTTATCCGGCGTTTGACTTCGCCGATACCGGTGTCAAGATGGCCGAGAATGCTCGACGGCTTCGTCTGCTTGTCGAGAATCTATCAGATAAACAGCTTTATTGACGGACAGGGGTGCCAGGACGGACAGGGGGACAGGTCCCTTGTCCGGTTTTTTTTCTTGCCAGTAGAGCGTTGATATGGTATAGTCAATATACAAATAAATGTACATTCAGGGTGGCTGCTATGACAGAATACAAGTCGGTTCTACTGTCCAAAAACGGTCGCGTGATTTTAGCGCTGGCCCGGGAGTTTCTTGCTTGTAAGCCCGGAGACCGGATTGGCACAGTGGAACATTATTCCCAAAAATATAATATCGGTCGGGGAACAGTGCAGTCGGCGCTTAAGTTTCTGCAGTCTATTGGGGCGGTGCACCTGGAATCTAGGGGGCATCTGGGTACTTACTTGGAGGGAATGTCCCATAAGAAACTCTGGGAAGTTGCAGACTACGGCGTAATTATGGCAGTTATGCCCTTGCCTTATTCCAAGCGCTATGAGGGGCTGGCTACAGGTCTGTTCATGGCCTTTGAGGAAGCAGACTTGCCCTTTAGTCTCGCCTTTATGCGAGGCGCCAGCAAACGGCTGGAGGCGCTGGAGCTTGGGAAGTATAACCTGGCTGTGCTTTCCAAGCTGGCGGCCCGGCTGGAGATTCAGAAGGGCACGCCGATTGAGATAATCCATGAGTTTGGCGTGCAAAGCTATGTTAGCGATCACGTTGTCATCTTTCGTGACGATGCCCGGGAGCAGATTGAGCCGGGGATGCGGGTGGCGGTTGACCCGGCGTCGGTGGACCAGACGATTCTCACCTGTTATGAATGTGAAGGCATAGAGGTTGACTATGTGGAAACCTCCTATGCCCAGATTTTACACAAGCTGGCCGAAAACCAGATTGATGCCGCGGTTTGGAATTTGGACGAAGTAGTGGAGCGCAAGCTGAATTACCAGCCACTCAGGAACCGTAAATCCCAGGAGGTGGCCCGGGAGGACACAACGGCGGTGCTGGCGGTGCATCGGGATGAGAAGGTGCTGGGCAATGTGCTCAGGCGCTTGGTGAATATGGAGGGAATTGAGGCAATTCAGCGCCAGGTAATTTCAGGCGAGTTGATTCCATCGTATTAAGGATTTTTTATTGAAGCAATATACAGCGAACAGTATATTGGAGGGTTGAGTATGGATAGTAATTTGGCAAAAAGACTTGAAATTCTAAAACATGCTGGTGAAATCGATGTTAAGATTCACGATTCTGTGCAATATTTCCTTGGAATACTGGAGCAAAAGTACGACATTCAATTGACGGCCCACAATGGAGCTGCGTTGGTGACTCATCTGGCGATGGCGCTCGCGAGAATTGATAAAGGCAAAGATGTTCAAGGAATGTCATCACAGCTTATGTCAGAGGTAGAAAAAAGCAAGTACTATAATGATTTAACACCGTTGATTGTAGAACTTGAACGACATAGCGGACTGGTAATTCCTGATTCAGAGCAAGGGTATTTGGCGCTTCATCTTGCTAGTCTGCTCGAAAATATCAAAGGGGGCGAGAATGAATAATCTGTCGCCATGCAAACGGGGAGTTGTTGCAATCGAATCTTTGTGCAGGGAAGGTACAGTAGGAGCAAATAAAGCCTAGGAGGATAGCTATGATAAAAATCGTTGTCGGAGGCCAAATGGATAAAAATAACATCGCCGAATTGCTTGAGCGTCACGGGCAAGACCAGGTAGAGGTAAGTATAAAAAGTGACATAGAGGCAGCACTAGCTGTAAAAAACAATCAGGCAGATTATTATTTTGGTGCTTGTGCGACTGGTGCAGGAGGCGCCTTGGCTATGGCTATTGGATTATTGGGCGCTCAATATAGTCTTTCCGTCAGTATGCCGGGCAAAATTATCGCTGAAAATGAAATTCGTGAGGGGGTGAGGAATGGCAAAAAGGCATTTGGGTTTGTCAATACCGATGCTGAGAAGGTTGTACCCGTTATAATCGATGAGATTCTAAAGAAATAGGGGGAAGAATGATGGCTTACGATATTAATGTGCTAACTATTGTTGTAATGGCGGCATTGGGAGCAATTTGTGCTTACCTTGCCAACCAGAACCTGGCAGTATTTCACGATGGGTTGCGTCCTGTCTATACTCAGTACCTCAACGGTGCGATGGACAGAAAAACCTTATTTGCTACAAGTTTTGCTTTATCAATCGGTCTGGTCGTTGGGTTTGGAATACCCACCTCAATTGCCGGCACAATTATTATTGTTCATACGGTCATGTTATCTTGTGATATGATTGGAACCCTGTTCCAGGAGAAGACCGGAAAATGGCTGGCAACGGCGGTCGGTGCCCTGTTTGCTGTAGCATTGTTGTTTGGCATGCAAACTATTATGAATTTGTTTGAAGTACTGCCAATCAATTTCACAGACGATTTAAGCAGCGTTGGAGCTTTGATTATTGTTGCTTTTTCAGTTTTCCCGGCACTGGCTGTTGCCTATCAGGCAGGATTTAAGAGCGGTGCAGTAGTTCTATTGCTGACCATGCTTGTTAAGCAAGTTACTGTAGTTTATGGTAGTTTTACATTTAATTCAGTAAACGTAGCTCTGAACCCTGATGGAATGGCTCTCTTATTTGCAATTCTTGCAATGGTGTTTGTGGCCGCCAGGAGTTCCAAAGGTGAAGGATCTGAAACAGCCGATGCTTTTGCAATATTCTCAGCAAATATTGATCGCATTAAACAGAACATTTTTATTCTCGGAATTAGTGGCGGTATCGTAGCTATTGCAACAACACTGCTTCTGATTGCAGAGGGCCCTGCTTCTCTGGTGCTTACGGTTGAAGGGCAATATAATGAGGCCGCGATGGTCGCACTCGGGAGGGCTATGGGCTTTATTCCCCTGGTCATGACCACTGCAATTGTTTCGGGCGTCTACTCGCCCGCAGGTACCAAGATGGTCCATATCCCCGCTATTCTTTTAATCAACGCAGGGATCATGGGATTAGTCGGTTCTTTTGTGATTGGTGCTTTGATAATGGTAATCGAAGTGCTGCTCCTTGGTTTTATTGCCAGAGGTTTGGACAAGTTCCCCGGCATGAAAGAACTTGGTGATAATACACGGACTGCAATGTCCAAGGTGTTGGATATCGCTCTGCTGGTTGGTGGTATGTTGGCGGCCAACGCAATTGCCCCAACTTTGGGTTACATTTGGGTAATCGGGTTGCATTTCCTTAATCAGTCTTCACCAAAGCCAATTCCTTCAATGGCAGTTGGACCTCTTGGTGCGATTACCATTGGCTTGCTCGTCAACGTATTGCATTTAATCGGGTTATTCCCGCAATAACCGATTTGGATGGGGGGGGGACCCCCATCCAGCCTAATTATTACTAACTTTGCCAATACCTGAACGTAGGTTCTGAAGAATTCGATTTCCAATGATATGTGCTCCAGGCCTGCGTAAAGTTTCATATAGGTTAGACTATAGGCAACCGTTTAACGTTGCCAATGTATGGAGGGAGGCATTATTTTGAGAACGTATCCGCTTCACAGTATAGATGTTGAACAGGCTAAGCAATTGCAGTTCAAACTGGTGGATGTGATACATCGGAATTTTAGTGGTGAGGAGTTTTTACAGGCCGGTGATTATGGAGTCGTTCCCGGTTTGGGGAAACCGCAGCAGACAGTTAAAGTGGAAAAAGTGCTTGCAGATTTCTTTGATTGTGAGGCGGCAATATTGGTAAGGGGCGCGGGAACAGGAGCCATCAGGAATGTTTTCCACGCTGTTGTAAAGCCCAATCAGAGAATAATAGTTCATCAAGCCCCTGTCTACCCATCTACCAAGGTGATAATCCACTCTATGGGGTTAAAGCAGGTCCCCTTAGACTTCAATGACATTAACTCCTTTGACGAAGAACTAATTAAGTCATCAGACTTTGCCCTGATTCAATACTCACGACAGCAGCTCAACGACAGTTATAATATGAAAATTGTGATTGATAGATTAAAGGCGATTAACAAAGATATTATTATTCTTACCGATGATAACTATGTTGCGATGAAAACCGCAAAAATTGGCGCCCAATTAGGGGCGGATGTTTCAGCATTTTCTCTGTTTAAGCTATTAGGCCCTGAGGGTATAGGGTGTGTTGTAGGTTCGCGGAGAATAATTAATAGAATCAAGGAGCTCAATTATTCAGGAGGCAGTCAAGTTCAGGGGGCCGAGGCGATGGAGGCGCTGAGAGCATTGGTCTATGCGCCAGTAGCCTTGGCTATTCAAGCGGAGGAAGGCAATAAGATTGTGGACAGGTTGAAATCTGGCGAGGTGTCGGGAGTCAAAACCGCGTACATCGCCAATGCCCAATCACGAGTTATTCTGGTGGAATTTGAGCGGCCTGTGGCAAAGAAAGTGCTACAGAATTGTAATCAGCTTGGTGGCGCGCCTCATCCCGTGGGGGCTGAGTCTAAATACGAAGTGACTGCTATGTTCTATCGGGTCTCTGGTACTTTTTTGGAAAAAGACCCCGGCCTTGCAGATCGGATGATTAGGATTAACCCCATGCGTGCAGGGGCGGACACAGTGATAAGAGTTCTAAGCGAGGCCTTGGAGCAGTTAGGTGTGTGTTAATTACAATATCCCGTTAATGAGAGGTAGGTTGAATGTATATACAAACTGTGCAGGGTTGGAAAGAAGCTGATGAGCTTGGCAAAACCTACTGCCATGAACATTTGCAACTAGATCTATCTGGCCAAAAGCAGGACCCGGACACCAACTTCGACGACCTAGAGGCAGTGATCGCGGAGTGCTCGCGTCTGGCCGACCGGGGTCTTGGCGCGCTGGTGGAAGTGACCAATCGGGGCATGGGCCGCAATGTGGCGGCAATGCAGCGGGTAAGCAGTGAGACCGGTATCCATGTAATTGCTTCCACCGGATTTTACAAAGAACCGTATCTGCCAGACTATTTCTATACTGAGACAGAGGCGGCCCTGGTCAGAATGTTGCTCACCGATATCCTGGAAGGGATGGACGGCACTGGTGTGAGGGCCCATGTCATAGGCGAGGTGGGCACCAGCAGAGATCAGATCACTGACGAAGAGCGCCGGCTCTTCCGGGTGGCTGCTGCTGCTCATTGTGAGACGGGGCATCCTGTCTACACTCATACCACCCTGGGCACAATGGCCCTGGAGCAGCTGGCCCTGTTGAAGGAGCGGGGAGTGGACCTGACCCGGGTGGCAATTGGCCACTTGGACTTAGCTTGCGACCGGGAGTACCATCTCCGGATTGCCGATCAGGGATGCTTTCTTGCCTTTGATACCATTGGCAAGCTCAATTACGAGCGTGATGAAGCCCGGGCTGAGCATCTGCGAGCCCTGTTTGACCGCGGCCATGGCGGGCAGATTCTCCTGTCCCAGGATGTTACTCGCAAATCTCATTTGGAGAAGAACGGCGGCATTGGCTACAGTTATCTGCTGGATAAATTCGTGCCGCTGTTGCAGGAATACAGGTTTACCGACAGCGACTTGGAGCAGGTGCTTGTCACCAACCCGGGTAAATTCCTGGCCGTGAGCAGGTGATGCAGCATCCTCTGCTAACGGGCTGACCATCGACCGGGTACAGCAATGCAGTGGTGGATATTAGTCGAACGAGGTTTTGAGTTCCATTGACAGATAGGTGGTGACAGTGAATGTTTCTGGAAGCGACAATGAAGAGAAATCCCCGGCTGATGGAGGCAGCGGTTAGACTGCACCGGGATGGGCATATCCGGCCCAACACCTATGTCATCGACATGGATGCCCTGCGCCAGAATGTGCGGGGACTGGTGCAGGCTGCGCGGCAGTCCGGGCTTGAACTATATATGATGACCAAGCAGGTGGGGCGGAATCCGGCAATTGCCCAGGAGATTGCCGCCTGTGGGATCGAAAAGGCCGTGGCCGTGGACCCTTGGGAGGCATTGACACTGGCTAAGGCAGGCATTCGGCTTGGTAACGTTGGCCATCTGGTGCAAATTCCCTCCGGCATGCTGCGGGAGATTATTACCCAGCGGCCGGAGGTAATTACCCTTTTTTCTGTAGCCAAGGCCAGGGAAGTGAGCGCTGTTGCCGCCGAACTGGGGGTTACGCAGAAGGTCCTGATGAAGGTTGTCGGCCCTGAAGACATGATTTATGAGGGGCAGACCGGCGGTTTCCCGGAGGCGGAGCTTGTGGCTGCGGCCCAGGAGATTGGCGCCCTGCCCAACCTCCAGATTGCCGGGGTGACGGCGTTCCCCTGTCTACTCTATGATGCCGAGGCAGCGGAATTTGCCAAGACACCCAACTTCGCCACCGTACTTAGGGCGGCGGAAAGCCTGCGCCAGGAATTGAATCTGGAGATTGAGCAGGTCAACACTCCCAGCGGCACATCGATTGCCACGCTGCCCATTCTGGCGGAAACAGGCGCTACCCACGGTGAGCCCGGCCATTCTTTTACCGGCACAACCCCCTCCCATGCCAATCGGGATTTGCCGGAGTTGCCGGCAATGGTCTATGTGACCGAGGTCTCCCATATCTACGACAATCTGGCATATGTTTATGGCGGCGGCTTCTATCGACGCTCAAATATGAGGCAGGCGGCTGTGGGAAAAGGATGGCCGGAAATGGCCGCTAATATCCTTGCGGTGCGAGAGATTGCCCCCGAGGCCATCGATTACCATGGCGTGCTCAGTCTGGAGTCGGGACGTGCCCAGGTGGGCGATACCGCTATCTATTCCTTCCGCACCCAGATTTTTGTCACCCGGGCGGAGGTGGCCCTGGTGTACGGAATCAGCAAGGGAGAGCCGAAGCTTGCGGGGATTTACGACAGTCTGGGTAGGGAAAGCCAATGGTAAAGAAGCGAGTGCTATTATTGGTTGTCGACAGTCTTGGCGTCGGCCATATGGCTGATGTCCGGGAGGTTCGCCCCCAGGACGAGGGCGCCAATACCCTGGGCCACATTCTCGAACAGCTGCCCAATCTGCGAATCCCCAATCTGCTAGCGCTGGGCGCCGGTAAATTGCTTGGGGACAACACGCCGGCGCGGGGTGTCTACGGAAAGTTGAACTTGCAGCATCAGGGCGCCGACAGCTATATGGGTCACCAGGAGCTGATGGGATCCCGGCCCCAAAAGCCACTACTCGTGCCCTTTGAAAATGTAATTGATGAAGTGAAGGCCGGCCTGGAGGCAGCCGGTTTTACGGCCGAGATTCCCGAACCCCAATTACCCTACCTGCTGGTGGAGGGTTTGGTGGTCGTGGCGGACAATATCGAGACCGATTACGGACAAATCTATAATGTCTCGGCGTCGCTGACCGAGATTAGCTTCGAACATGTGCTGGCGATTGGACGCAAGGTCCGAGAGCTGGTCCAGGTGAACCGGGTAATTGCCCTGGGCGGTATGGTCAGCCCGGAGCAGCTAAGGGCAAGCATTGAGCGGCGGGATGATGGCTTGGTCGGTGTGAACTCGCCTCGCTCCGGCGTCTATGGGTCCGGCTACCGGGTCCGGCATCTGGGGCTGGGGATTGACCCCTCCCAACAGCTGCCGGCCCTGCTGGCGGAAAAAGGTTGCCAGGTCAGCCTGATAGGTAAGATGCAGGATGTGATCGAGGCGGAGCAGGCACAAAAGCTTCCGGCGGTGGAGACGGATTTGGTTCTGTCCTTGGCGGAGGAACAATTTCAGGCTATTGAGTGCGGTTTAGTGGCGGCCACGGTCCAGGAGACAGACCTGGCCGGCCATGCCCAGGATGTGGAGCGCTATGGACGCAAGCTGGAGCTGGTGGACGTTTTTCTCGGCAGGTTTATGGAGCAGATGAATGCAGGCGATGCGCTCTTTGTGACCGGCGACCACGGCAACGACCCGACCATCGGCCACAGCCAGCACACCCGGGAGAAGACACCGCTATTGGCATATAGCACACAGTTCCGGGCGGCAGGCATCGGCGAGCGGACGACCCTCTCGGATATAGCGGCAACAATTGCCGCATACTTCGCCAGTAGGCCCCCGGCCAACGGCAGGAGCTTCCTCGGCGATATAACGTAAAATATTAACGGGCGGCCACTGGCCGCCCGTTAATATTGTTAATCTATATCTTCCTCA
Source organism: Bacillota bacterium (assembly GCA_009711825.1). Lineage (NCBI taxonomy): Bacteria > Bacillati > Bacillota > Bacillota bacterium. The sequence continues at coordinate 128,793 of VEMY01000009.1, forward strand.
AAGAACACTTGTATCTGAACATAGTCAGGATCGTTATACCACAAATCTGTTTCAATCATTACCGCAAATCCATTCCACAACCAGTTGCCGCCAATTCCATGCCAGGTTTCCACCATTTCAAAACTACCTTGGGCCTCGGCTACTTCCAGATAGTAATCGATTACTTCTTCCCGGGTGGTTCCGCCGGGAGCAACAAGTGTCCAGCCCGGATAATCACTGTTCCAAGGTGGCTCATGCCAGGCAGCGTCCACTGCAGAACCGGGGTATGCCAGCCAGGGGTCTGGTAATTCATCAGCGGCGTCCGCCTGATACCCTTCAGGCAAGCCGTCGGCATGACCATTATCACCATTACCGTTGTCGTCATCGACAGGTCCAGGTTCATTTACACCGTTATCTACACCGTTATCAGGCCCATCAGCATCATTGCCATCATCCACCGGAGCGCCGCCACACCCTACAGCCAACACAAGCACTAGCAAAATAAGGCCCGCGACATATAATCTACGCTTATACATAGCCCATTCCTCCTAAATCAAGATTATATCATCATTATTAGATTTCTCGTTTAATTATCAAAACCCTTTTAATTAATAATTTTATGAACCTTTGTTGCTGCATTGGCCACCACTGGCGACTACTCTAATTCTTATAAGAAAACAGTGTTATCTCTTTAGGTAAGCTCTTCGCGTAGCGGCTTGGCTATTCCTGGCTAAACAATTGCACAACAAATTCATCTTCTGTCAGACTCAGGCTGTCATCTTTGAGATATAGAAACGGCTCATCTATATCTCGCTGTCCGGGCAGGTAGTCACTAAGTGAACCCTCATGGGATCCGCAAAGGACGTAGGCGCCTGTCAGGTCTTCTATTGGGTTGATACTTTTTGTAGCCAGAAAAAATTCCTCCGGATCATCAACTTCAATGTTCAGGTCCATGTTAATATAAATAGTTTCTCTGTATAGGCTCTCTCGTGCGCGCAATTTCGGCCTCCGCCTAGGGATAGAAACAAATCCATTTCTATCTGTCGTGAGCCTTTCTACATAGACCGATCGGTATTTGGTGGATTGCAGGGTGGGGATGCCCAGGAAATGGGGGTTTTGGGCCGACTGTAAACGGTAATACACAACAGCGTTGGATACCGGCTCCATTGTTTCATCAGCCAAAACCTGAATTGTCAGCGGTCGCACTTCATTTGTCCATAATGGTATGTGATACGCGCTAGCCACAATCAGCAGGCCTGTCGCTGCCAAAATCAGTTTCTTCATTCGGCGTAATCCTCAATCAGCAGAGAAATAATTCGCACCCGGCGCTGGCTGTTTATGAGATTCTCCCGTGTATATGAGCTCAGTTCCTCATTCAATTGGCCGCCAGAAAGAAAGTAGGCCAGCATAACTGGTTCTCCCACCGTGAGATCTTGAGCGGGTAACTCCAGGGTTGCTACGCCGGAAGTCGGATCCTCGGTTAAGATGCCTCTGTTGTGGAGCATGGTTTTGCCATTAGTCGACCCCGCCTGAAAGTAAAACTGCCATAAGAAGTCCGATTCAGCGGTATCCAGGCGATTGAAGGAAAGGTGTAGACGACCAATGAAATCAAAATCGGGGTCATTGCTGGTATAGGGATTGTGATTTTCTCATAAAAAGCAAGTCGTTCCACATGCTTGCCGTCTTCGTAGGTGTCCATCCACACTGACAGCTGTTTGGGATTGTCCAAGGGTATGTTTAGGTCATAAGTAATTGCCATGTCGTTAAAATTTTGAGTGGTTTCTAGTACGGAGTCATCAACGGGCATGATATGATAGGTATCTTGGGCGCAACCAGCAAAAGCTATGGACAATAATATAGCGAGCAGCAAGGAAAAGTTCCTCATTCCGGACCTCCTTTGATAAATTGACCCATTATTTGGTCTTTTATGGTATAATATACCAGCCATAAACACCGAAAGCCATGAAGAGAGAGGAAACCATATGGCGCAGTTGAAGGTATTTGCCGAAACAGGAGCAGATGGCGGCTGTCTGCTTTTCACCTTTGAGCCGCCAGGAATGTTGGCTCGGGGAAACAGTGTGGAGGAAGCTCTGGGGCAGGCGTCTTCGGCGGCGTCGAGACTTGATACTTTTCTTGCCGAATGTGGCCGGCCATATCCCGGTGCCGGGCCCAGTCCGGAAATCCTTGTCGCTGAAACAGTTAAGCGCCGCGGCAAAGTGGCCAATGGCAACACATCGGTCAGCTTCCAGAAAGATAAAGAACCCCTGGAGGCAGAAGAGATACCCCGATTCCTGACAGTGCTGGCGCATCAGCGCAAGGAACTGTTGGACCTGAAGGCGGAAATTCCCCAGGAGACCTATGGATTCAAGTTCCTCCCCCATCGTAAGACCATTGAGGAGCAGCTTAAACATATCGCCGCCTGTGAGCGTTGGTATTTATCCCGCCTCTGGACTGATTTGCCCCGATTGCCCAGAGCCAAGGACGTTTGGGAGAAGCTGGCTCTGAACCGTGAATTGGTTGAGCAAGTGATGCAGGATCTCACCCCTGAGGACCGGGCCCGGGTTGTCGGGATAGAGGGGGAGGTATGGACCTGTCGCAAGGTGTTGCGCAGGCTGATGTATCATGAGCGCTTCCACATCGATACAACTAAGCGGGACTTGAGCATGTTTTTGTCAGGATGCCGAAATGATAGTGAGAAATAGGAGTATAACATACAACCGTGTTGCCTTCACTGGCCACACGGTTTTGTTTGTATTGGTCGTCAATAGTTCCTTCTAGTTGCCAAGAGACAGAAATTTAAGTATAATTATGCTGGAGGTGATTCTTTTGTCTGGGTGTGAACCCGAAAAACTCTATACCTACCAAGACTACCTTCAGTTGCCTGAAGAACCAGGCTATCGATATGAAATTCTTGAAGGGCAGCTGGTGAAAGATCCTGGCCCCTCAACGCTTCACCAGTTTGTTTCTCAGCGCGTCTTTGAGATTATCAAAGCGTACTTTAACCAACAAGACTCAGGCGGCCTCGTTTTCTACGCTCCGCTGGATGTGACTTTGGCTGATACAACCGTCGTGCTCTTTATATTTCAAGCGAACAGCGACACATAGTTAAAGACACACACATTGATGGTTCACCGATTCTAATTGTAGAGATATTGTCGGCGTCAACAGGAATGAAAGACAAAGTGAGAAAGCTGCAAATCTACCAGAAGGCCGGTGTTAAGCATTATTGGTTGGTTGATCCGGAGAACCAAAGTTTTAAGGGCTTTGTTTTAGAGGGTAGTTTATATAAACTTGCTGTCTATGGAAAAGCAACTGACAGAATTATTCACCCTGTTTTGCCCGGAATGGAGATAGATTTGCAGACCTTATGGCATATGGATTGAAAGGCTTCGTTTAAATGAGACCTGTGCGTGCGCGCAGGTTTCTTTGATCGCCCGATGGTGTTGTCGCTTGTAGGCATCCGCACATTTTCAGTATTTCGAGGGAGAAGCACCGATAGCCGGCATAGAATGGAGTGAGAAATGTGAGATTTTGAGGAAAGGAGCGTCTCTATGCATCCACGTGTTCCCAAGCACTGCCCGCCTGGTTTTATGGGTCGCTATACTGTTGTCCCCGGGGATACAATGTTTTTTATCGCCCAACGCTTTGGTGTTTCCCTGGACGCACTGATTGCAGCAAACCCCCATATCCCCAATCCCAACTTGATCTTCCCCGGTGATGTACTGTGTGTCCCGCAAAAGTTCCCGCCGCCACCACCGCCACCCAAAAAGGATTGTCCCTGTCCCGTAACCCTGTTTGATTTCATTAATCGCCTGGTCGAAGTCACAACTGAATGCGGTGTCGTAGTTGGAAATCTGGATTTTGTCGGTGAGGATTCAATTATACTCAGCGACCCCAAGACAAAGAGAAAGACGATCGTCCTCTGTAGGGAAATATGCTTTGTCCGCGTTTTGAAGCATTTCCGGGAGGAGGGTAATGATGAGTTTTAATCGCTGTCAGTGCCCGAAAGGATTAGAACAGTTTTTAGACAGAAGGGTAAAAGTGGCTACAAAATGCGGGGACATAACTGGCATTCTCCGCGCTTTTGGCGAAACCTTCCTGGAAGTGCAAGAAGAGCATCCTAAAACCGTATTGACCATCATCCAGTGTGAAAAGGTTTGTTTTATCACACGAATCGGGTAGCTGTTTTCGGACAGGGGGACAGGTTCCTTGTCCAGACAGGCCGCCTATTATACTCCCCAACTGTAAATGTTTGGCAAGGTGGTCCATCTAAAAAAAGAAAATGGTTTTAGTCAGTAATATAGTACAGCCATCATTTTGATGGCTGTAGCTATATTAGGCTGCATGGTTGACAAAGGTTCCGGCAAACCGGTCGTATACCGACTGGTGTTGACTGTTGAAAGCTATGTGTATAACAAACAATAATACAAGCAGCTGGGCGCCGATTGAAAGGAGCATCAGGCCAGTTGAAGGTCCGGCCAGGGTAATCCGAATCACAGCCGTATGGGCCAGTTGCCAGGGGAGGAACTTGATAAGTGAACGCAGTAGGGAGCGGCCAAAGCTAATGCGCTGCCCCTTGCTGTCTACAACCCGGATCTTCAAGGGCCGTTTACCAACGGTGCCCTGATGTTTCGAACTTTCCATGAGTGAAAAGTAGAGAATCAGGGGGAGGATAACAGTGGAAAAGGCCAAGGCATCAAAGGCCAGGGGTGAGGAGAAGATTGTGGGGTAAATCCGTTCTAGTACGTCAGAGAGCCCGGCCATGTTTACGGCAAAAAAAGCTGCCAGGTAGAGGGCAAAGAGCAGGAGGTCAATTGCGAACGCGAGCATACGTGGTTTCAGTCCGGCACGGGGGTGCATACTTGTTCCTCCTTCACTGGATAGCCTTATTGGCCTGTTCAATGATCTGCTTCGGATAACCTAGGTATTCCAGCAGTTTGATGGCATTGCGGGACTTGGCCACCCCTTCTTTAAGGGTAAAGTCAAAGTCCAGGCCGCTCTTGTCGACTTTGTCGGAGAAGTGATAACACTGGTACTCACCGGGTAGTTCATCAGCCAGGTCCAGGTCGTGGGTAGCGACGATAACCAGGGCGTTTTTGCGCTTGAGGTAGGCGAGAATTGCCCGGGAGGCCGCCAGCCGCTCCAGGTAATTGGTGCCAGAAAGCAGTTCGTCGATCAGGCAGAGGGCGGGGTAATCCTTATACTCCGGTGCGATGATTGTGCGCAGTCGTTCCGCTTCGGCGAAGTAGAAGCTCTTGCCTTCAGCGATATTATCGGCCTTGTTTATGGAGGAGATGATTTGCACGAAGCTCCCCCGGTAACTTGTGGCCAGGGTGGTGCAAATAGTTTGGGCCATCAGGGCATTGATGCCGATGGTGCGTAAAAACGTCGACTTCCCAGACATGTTGGTGCCAGTGATTAATATACCCTGGTCACTAATTGTAATTGAGTTTGCCACTGGCTTTTCCAGCAGGGGGTGGCGAACGCTTTGTAAGTCGAGCATCTTTTCGCTTACAAACTTGGGCTCGCTGTATTCAAGCTTGGTGCGGTAAGAAGCCACCGATTGCAAGGCATCGATGGTGCCAATAGCTATATAGCTGCTTTGCAGATGCTTGACTTGACGATTTATTTCTTCGATTGCGCCATAGAAGCTGCGTACTTCCATGAGGAAGAAAAGTTTTAGGTAGTCATAGATGAAATCAAAGTCGGAAGCGGTTACTTTATTAAATAACCAACGGGTTTTTTTGATGATTTTCCGTCCGGCCCGGGCAGCTTCCGCCAATTCTTTTTGATACTCTTCGAGGCCGGTTACAGAGAGGCCGGCAATGCGTCCTGCCGCCCGGAGCAGCGAGCTTACGGTGGAGATGGCAGGAATCTGGTAGCTGTAAGTTTTGCTAACTTTGTAGTGGATGTAGGAGTTGAGGCTGAACATCATCATAATCAGGAAGACACCCCGGGCGCCCCAAATAAATGGGGTGAGGAGGGAGAACAGGGCAGCCAGCGCCAGCAGGGTATAAACGGGCGCCAGGGCGCTCTTCTGCGGTCGCTTGCCCCAGAGCAGCTGGGTGAGGCTGTTATCCCGGGGGCGCTTAAGCTTTGTGAGCTCGATTTGCACGCTTTCCCGGAAGGATTGGTCCTGCTGGAAGCGGGTGATGATTTTATTGCGCTTAGCTAATGCTTCCTCTGAGAAGCTTGGTGTTCGCAACAGGTGGTAGAGGACAGATTCGCCGGGTAAGGTCAACGTGCGGTCAATCAGGGCATAGAAGCTGTCCATGTTTAGATCGTCCCAGGTCTGCTCGTCTATCGTGAAACCTGCTTCCTGTTGATATTTGTGCAGGGCGGCGATTTCAGTAATTTCCCGTTTGCGTTGAGATTTGTATCCCCAGGTGTTACGCAGTTCAGCCAGGATGGCTAATTTTTTGTAGCGGAAATATAACCAGATTGTAACGACTGCAAGCGGTAGGGCAGCCAATGCCCAATATAAAGATGTCGCAAAAACTGCCGCCAGATAGATGGCGCCAAAGAAAATGAACAGGGTCAGGCCCAGCATGCCTTTGTAGATGCGTTTATGTAACTTGGGATTAATGTGATCAGCCACGGAGAAAACCTCCTGTTAAAAAACTGTGTATATTTTAACATAATTTCCGGATTTGGATGGCTATCATGTTAAATTTCCCTAACAACTTCACCGTCGGCAGGTTTTTGTCAGGAGGCCAGAGAAGTATATTTTCAGACTTGCAATCAGCTTTAAGAGGTATAATGTATCACGGGAAGGGGAACTAAAATGACTTTGGATCTTTCCAAAATGTCCACTGAGCTGCGAAACAGCCACACAATGGATCTGGACACAATGTCTATACATGATGCGTTGAAAGTGATGAATGAGGAAGACGCTAGGGTGGCGGATGCTGTGGGGCAGGCATTGCCCCAAATTGAACGCGCGGTAAAAGCGGTGATTAAAGCGTTCAAGGCCGGCGGGCGCCTGATTTATGTGGGCGCCGGAACCAGCGGTCGGTTGGGGCTGATGGACGCCGCCGAATGTCCGCCCACCTTCGGCACCGATCCAGGTATGGTGGTGGCGCTCTTGGCCGGTGGCGATAAAGCGTTTACCCAGGCAGTTGAAGGCGCCGAGGACAGCGCTGCCATGGGCGCCGAGGATTTGAAGGCCATCAATCTCCAGGCCAAAGATGTTGTGATTGGTATCGCCGCCAGCGGACGTACGCCCTATGTGCTGGGGGCTCTGAACTATGCCCGGGAGGTGGGGTGCACCACTGCCGCCATTGCCTGCAATCATGGTTCAGCTGTCGGCGCTGCCGCCGATATTGCCATCGAAGTAGTGCCCGGGCCGGAGGTGCTCACCGGCTCCACCCGCCTGAAGGCCGGGACTGCGCAAAAGCAGACCCTGAACATGATCTCCACAATGTCGATGGTGGGGATCGGCAAGGTGTATCAAAACCTGATGGTTGATGTCAGGCGAACCAATGAGAAGTTGGAGAAAAGGGCGCTAAACATTATTGTCAATGCCACCGAATGCGACTGGGATACGGCGTCCCGGAAGCTGCAAGAAGCAGATGGCAGTGTCAAGTTTGCCATCACCATGATCTTGCTAAACTGTGATCTGGCAACTGCCCGGTCCCGTTTGGAGGCGGCCGGGGGCCATATCCGCAAAGCACTTTAAGCTTCGCAGAATTTAATCAATCTAATCGCCGGAGTCCAATTATACTATTTTGTAGGGGTGAAAGAATGAACAATTATGAACAGCATACTTCCAACCGGCAAACCCCAAATCTAGGCAGCGATGTCCTGCAGTTGATGGCGCCCTTGGATGGAGATGTTGTATCACTGACCGATTTTCCCGACCATATCTTTGCCAGCGGCATGCTGGGAGTGGGCATTGGCTTTATGCCCACAGGCAATTTGTTGGTGGCGCCTGCGGCCGGCAAGATTCACAAAGTTTTGCCCGGCAACCACGCTTTGGTGTTGCGCACCTGGGAAGGGCTGGATTTATTGTTGCACCTGGGCCTTGACACCGTGGACATGGACGGCGCCGGCTTTGAGCCGCTTTGCGCCGAAGGCCAGGAGGTGGAGTCCGGCCAGCCTCTGATTCGCTTTGACAGTGAGACGATTCTTGCCGCCGGAAAGCATATGCACACTGCGTTGATTGTTACGAATAAAGAAGCGGTAGCTGAGTATAAGGTGCTCGCTACCGGCACAGTGGAACTTGGCGTGACGCCTGTTTTAAGTTTCCGGATACAAAAGCAATAATTCCACACCGAAAACCCGCCTGCTTTCAGGCGGGTTTTGTGTATAGTGGTTTGGCGTATTTGTCAATATGCTCTTTAAGTGACGGGGATGTAAGTTGTTCATAGTGTATGACATCAAAGTGATAGGGTAAAGGCAGTTCTTCATTCAACAAGATTTTTAATTTGTCAACGGTGGCCTCTCGGATGTTGGCACCATAGATGACAAGGTCTATGTCCGAGCCATTTTTGTGATTACCGATTGTCCTGCTGCCAAAGACAGCGGCCTCTTCAATATCTCCGAACAGTGCTAACGTATCGATTATAGTGGCAAGGCTTCTTTTCGGAACTCCGAAACTCATAGCTTAGACCTTAATTCCAGATAAACTTGTCTGCTTGGTATTCTTCACTGATTTTTGCAATAGCTTCCATAAACCTGTTTTCATCGTAGTTGAGAGCAGCGGGTTAAACAAACAGTTTGGCAGTGTGCGTGCTGTCAATAATCTGTCCTTTACGATTGAAGGTGAGAAGATAACCGGTCTGATCGGGCCCAATGGCGCTGATAAAACTACGCTCCTTAAGATGATGGCGGGATATTTGCTACCTACCGCAGGGGATTTGCAGGTCCTTGGTGAGGTGCCATTTAATAGCCTGAATGTCGCAGCAAACATGGTTTTTGTTGACGATAACATGACCTTCCCCGCCAGCCTCTCAGCACTGCTGAGCTTCTGACAGCCGCCGGTGGATTTTACGCCAATTGGGATGCGGGGCTGGCCGAGCGCTTGTTTGAGTATTTCGAGTTGAATCCAAACCAGTCTCATCAGAGGCTATCCAAGGGCAAGAAGAGTACATTTAACATGATTATTGGCATTGCTGCCCGTTGCCCCCTGACAGTTTTCGATGAACCAACCACGGGCATGGATGCAGCGGTGCGCAGGGATTTCTATCGGGCCTTGCTCAATGACTATTTGCAGCATCCCCGGACGATAATTCTATCCAGTCATCTGCTGGGGGAGATAGAGAATCTGTTAGAGGACGTTCTACTGATTGACAAGGGCAGCAAACTTCTGCATATGTCGGTGGCAGACCTCAAAGAATATGCAGTCGGCCTCCGTGGTCACCCCGATATAATTGCCCGGTTTGCAAAAGACAAAGAACTTCTCCATCGGGAGCGTTTCGGCAAGGACGGTCAATATGCTGTTGTTGAGAATCAGTTTTCGGCCAGTGATGTCCAGGCTGCCCGCGGGGCAGGTCTGGAAGTGCTGCCGGTGAACGCAGCAGATTTATGTATTTATCTGACCAGCAGGGGCAAAGGAGGGATCGACGATGTATTCAACCAGGACTAATCTCTGGTCCGTTGTTAAAAGACAGTTGGTTTTTAAGCTAAAGGCCAATAGCGGCATGTTCATTACAATGATGGTTGTCCAGGCAATTGCTCTCTTCTTTCTCTTTAGCGGCATGAGCGGTACCAGTAGCTCCAGCACTGGTCAGCTTCAAATAACCATCAGGGTGTTTTCTGGTTCAGGGTTGATTGCTTTTACGCTGATCTGGGCGGCGATTATTGCCTTTGCCCTCACAACTGAAATTAGTCGCAATAGTGATTTTGCCTTTGTGTCCAATCGCTTGAGCAGTAATTTCGCCAATGTTTGCTTTTTGGCCTTGGCCAGCGTACTTGCCGGTTTTACCGCGGTGCTGGGCAGCATTTTGCTCCGGAACTTAATTTATGTGTCGGTTGGAGTGGAGCATATTATTGCCAATAATTTCTATCTCGGCCCCGGTGAGCTCTTGACGGGCCTGGTGGCGACTGTGTTCTACATGTTTGTGGTTAGCGCTCTTGGCTACATGTTCGGCGCCCTGGTCCAACTGTTTAAGCCCCTGGTGGTGATTCTGCCAGCGGTTTTGCTGGGGAGCTTAATCATGGAAGCTCGTACTGAATTCAGGTTTTTGCTCAGGATGGTTGATTTTTTGATTACCGAATCGGCGTTGCTGGTCTTCGTCTTAAAAGCCCTGGTTGTGGCTATCCTGATGTTTGGTGCGGCTGCCCTGATTACCAACAAACTAGAGGTGCGGCGATGAGGCCGCGGGGAAAATGTCTTTTGATTAGGAGGTGGCTGCGAAGCGCTTCAAGCTTGTAAAATCCGTTGTGCTGGCCTATTGCGTGTTTTTAACCGTATCCTTGGCTGCGTTTTATCTGCTGTCCGAATACCCTGAGCGAGATGCCGCCAGCGGCGATACTCGGAGCGAGTGGTCCTTTGAGTCCAGGGAGGGATGGCAAGACCAGTTTGCGGGGATTCACGTGCGGGAACAGTGGCAATTTGCTCCCCCGGGGGGAAGCCTGGTGATTACCGCCACCGAGCCGCTATCCGGCCTTTGGGTGCTGGTGGAGCGCACGGATGGCGATAAAGTAGAGGTTATCGAATATGGAGTTGCCCCGCAGTTTGCCGATTTAATCAGATCTTATGCGGTAGAACTGCGGGATGAACAGCTGGTAATCACGCCGCCACCGTTTTATGAAGTGGAGCTGGCGTCGTTTTCCAGAGATTTCACCGAGGTGCAGTTTTTCAAAGGCGATGACCCGGGCCCGGATTACGGCGGCGGGCATAGCTGTCAATCTTTTGTTCAATCGGCAGATTATGTTGCTCAACGTGCCACGGAATATCGAAATGGAGTTTGTTGAAAAGAATATACACCCAATTAGCGTATGGGACTAACCAGAAACCGTCTGTTTAAAGCGAACAGACGTTTTTTTATAAAAATACTTATTGGCTAAATGCCAAAGCTAAACTTCCACGACAAAGAGGTGGGAACGGTGATTTTTCGCACTGCTTTAGCTATTTATACCAACTAAACTGGGAGTGGATGAACTTGCCCATCATACCATGTGGGGGTATAATGGGCGTATATTGAATTGGAGGCGGTAGTGTGTACAATATTGCAGTATATGTACTTGCCTTGGTGCTATTGGCCGTGTCCTGGCATAAAAACAAACAGAAAACGAAACTGGTGTTTAAAAAAGCCGGCAAATCGTTCATGAATATCCTGCCGGAGATGCTGTCGATCATTATCTTTATCGGAGTGGTTTTGGCTGTGATGGATGCAGAGACCATTTCCAGTCTAGTGGGCGCTGAATCTGGCGTGTTGGGACTCGTGCTCAGTGCTGTTGTCGGGGCGATTACCTTGATTCCTGCCTTCATTGCCTTTCCCACCGCAGCAATGCTTTTGGAGGGCGGTGCAGGTACTTTGCAGATTGCCGTCTTTATCTCAACCTTGATGATGGTAGGAGTGGCAACGGCACCCCTGGAGATTCGCTATTTTGGCCGTCGGTTTACTCTGGTGCGTAACGGACTTGCCTTTGCTTTTTCCTTCGTTATCGCATATTTCGTCTATTGGGTGGTGGGAGTATGAAACTTAACAAGCGCTACCTGCTTGTGGTTGGGGCCGCAGGCGTGCTTCTACTCAGTGCCGTGATTGACTGGAATGTCTCTGTCCGGGCAGTGCAATTAACTTTCAGCAGTCTGATGCAGCTGATTGTCATTCTGCCGCCAATCTTTATCCTGATGGCACTGCTGGACGTCTGGGTGCCCAGGGAAACCTTAATCCGGCTTATGGGCGGTAACTCCCGCCTGTTGGGGGTGGGACTGGCTTTCTTTCTTGGCTCTGCCGCGGCAGGGCCCCTGTACGTTGCATTTCCCGTAGCCGCTCTGCTCTTGAAAAAAGGCGCCTCCTTTACCAATGTGGCCATTTTTATCGGCGCCTGGTCCACTACAAAAATCCCATTAATGATGTTTGAATTGGCCGCCATGGGGCCTGTATTTACCGGCGCCCGGCTCCTGATTAATATTCCGGTAATTAGTCTGATTGCCATAGTCATTAAACTTGCCCTCGGGCATGAACAGCAACAGGCAGTGCGGGAGAAGGCAGCGTCGATGCTTGAATAAGCATGTCCCCGATACTAATGCAGTATCGGGGTTATTGCTTCGACCTGCAAATGGCAGGAATTTTCCCTGTGTTGGTTAAATACTTCAATAAAGAGAGTATTTTTGCGAGGTGGATGAAATGGATGTTGTGGTAATCGGCGCTGTCGCTGCCGGCATGAGTGCCGCCAGTAAGGCAAAGCGGACCGAGCCCGAGGCCCGGGTTCGGGTTTTCGGACGGGAGGATAATGTATCTTATGCCGCCTGCGGTCTGCCCTACTATATAGGAGATGTGGTGCAGGACCAGGCGCAGTTAATTGCCCGCACCCAGGAGGAATTTGCTCGTCAGGGTATTGAGGTTAATGTTGGCCATGAGGTGAAAAAGATTCTGCCAAAAGAACGACAACTGCTTGTGCTTGACGCCAGCGGAGAGGAACAAACGGTCAACTATGATAAGTTGGTTATTTGTACCGGCGCCCGGCCGGTGCTGCCGCCAATTGGCAATAGCGATTTGGCCAATATTTTTACCGTCAGCTCGATTCCTGATTCGGAAGCGGTTAGAGCCGCCATCGAAGCCGGCGCGAAGCGAGCTGTGATTGTCGGAGGCGGTTATATTGGCCTCGAGATGGTGGAGGCCTTGCGACTTAAGGGCTTGGAAGTTAGTGTGATAGAGCGTTCAGAGCAAATCGCTGGAACGATTGATCCGGAGATGGCGAAAATTGTCAGGGATTATCTGCTGGCTGAGGGTGTGGATGTGCAAACCGGTGTCGCCGTCGAGGAGTTCATTGGCGAAGAGACTGTCCGGGGCGTGCGCACCAATCAGGGGACTGTGCCTTGTGATCTGGCAATTATCGCTGTCGGGGTTGCGCCAAATAGCGAGCTGGCCCGGGATGCAGGTATCGAACTGGGCGTGCGGGGGGCAATCCGGGTCAACCGGCGCATGGAGACCAATCTGCCCGATATCTATGCCGCCGGCGATTGCGCTGTCGCCTGGCACGAGCTGTATCAGGACAACACATACATTCCCCTGGGGACTACTGCCAACAAGCAGGGGCGGATTGCCGGCGAAAACGTCGTCGGCGGTCAGGCAGAGTTTGCCGGCATCGTTGGCACCGGGATAGTGAAAGTCATGGAGCTGGGAATCGGTCGCACTGGCTTGAGCAATCGCGAGGCTGAGACGTTGGGTAAAGAGCTGTTATCAGTGCGGGTGGAGGTCAACAACCGTGCCGGCTACTATCCTCAAGCGGGGAAAGGAACGGTGAAACTGCTGTTTGACCACGAAGGCAAGGTTTGGGGGGCGCAAATGGTTGGCAGCGACAACTTCGCGAAACGCATCGATGTCCTGGCTGCCGCCATCCAGTCCGGCTGCAGTCTGCAGCAATTGGCCGGGCTGGACCTCAGTTATTCGCCGCCCTTTAGTCCGGTTTGGGACCCGGTGCTGGTGGCCGCCAATGTGGCCCTGGGCAAACTCCGTTAACTTTGTCTGACACATCGGAAGGATATAGATGTCGACTGTCTAATATTTAAACATGGGATATTGGGAATATAATATCCGCTTTTTTGTCAGGGGGGGCTGTCTGCCCCCTTCTGTTATACGGAAACGGGGAAATATAATGCGAGTGTTTGTAATTGTCCTATTGTCATTGGTTTTGACGCTTACGTTGCTGTTTGGGGCGCTGACCTGGGGAGTAAACTCCCTTTTGTCGGAGCGATTCATTGCAGAGTTCACACGCGAAGTGGAATTCACGCGCTTTGTAAGTTTTGTGTTGGAACACGAAGCCATGATTGAGGAAGAAGCAGATGAGGAGCTTGCGTTTTTCCTTGAGATGCTGGAACTGGCCGAAGCCGACGTATACATTGCTGCTGCTATGGAGACGGGAATGGTCAGCGTCCTGCGGTTCATTCGCGGAGACGGGTCGCCGGAACTAGTTGTAGATCTGCAACCGGTCCACCAAGCAGTATCTGGCTATTATCAGGATTATGATGACTTTGTTACTTTGTTGGAATCACAGGAGCCAGAACTGCTCGCGGACTTGCCCCAGGTGGCTAGAGAACAGGTCCATGCCGAGTTTGCCGCAGAGGCCGACCTTTTTCTTGCCGAAGCACTCCCAGAAGCGGTAGACATAGGGGAGATCTTTCTCGGTGAAGCAGGTGCCGAGGATTTGAACGTCTTGCGGAGCGGATACAGAACTTTTCAATCCCTGGTTTATATCCCATTGGCGCTGGCTGTGGTGTTGGTTGCGGCCTTGATTCTAATTGGCCGGCAACGGGGTTTATGGGGTATTGGTAGTGCCGCGCTGGTGGCGGCGGCCGGCGTCTTTGTGCTTTGGGCCCTAGCCCGTTATGGTTATACTGCGGCGCTAACTGCCGTTAAACTTGAATTCCCCGGCATGTCTGAATTTTTGGGTGCGCCACAGCTGATTTTTAATATTTGGCGTGACATTGGCATCGGATTTCTGGCGGTAAATGTGTTGAGTTTTGCCGGTGCTCTGTTCGGCGCCGTTTCGATACTGCCTGATTGGGGGTAATTGAGTATGCGCTGGGGGATAACAGTTGTTTTGGCATTGCTTCTGGCAGTAGTGCTGGTATTGGCGTCACCCCTGGCGGTCCTGACAGAGCAAAACCTCCGGCAGGTGCTAGCGGAGCTGGACTATAACGAATTGCACAGGCAAATTCAGACACGACTTCCGGGTGCCGACGGACAGCCGCTGGCACCCGGGGAGTTGGAGGAGGGCTTGTGGCTACTGACGTTTGTGGATTTGGAACCGCACTTGCGGGACAATCTGCCTGAACTTGCGCTTTCACTCTTATTTCACCTCCGTGACGGAAGGAAACTGGAATACCAGTTGAGTTTGGAGTCTGTTAAGGAGCAACTGCTTGCCCAAATTCAGGAGTATGAAAGCTTTATTGCAATTTTACAGCGGGCAGACCCGGACCAGGTGCGCTTGTTGGAGAGTCTGCCGCGGTTGTTGCGCCAACCGGCATATAGACTGGCGGCCAGGGAAATGGAGCGGCAACTATCCGAGTCGTTTCCGGATAACGTGGATTTTTGGGAGCATTTTCGGAGCAGGTCGGAGCCCACGCTTGAGGGCTGGCTTCTGTGGGCGAAGCGGTGGCTGTTTGCGCTGCGGGCGCTGCTGCTGTTAACGCCCATCCTTATCCTGGCCACAGTGCTTTGCTTCCGGCTTCGTGCTGTGGCACTCCTGGGGGCGGCGTTTTTGGGCGCCGGCATGCTTGCCGGCTTGTCACTGGCGGTTTTCCCGGGTTGGGGGGAACTTGCTTTCAATGAGTTGTTCACCACTTTAGTGGCTTCTCCAATTCGGTTTGCCACCGGAGTTAGCGCCGGGTTCGGTGTGGTTTTGCTGGTTGCAGGCTTTGCCCTGCAGGCCCGGCGTCAAGGCAACCAAACTTAGTGAGTCTTTTCGAACTCGGATATTGGCCGGGATCCCGGATGAAAATTGTTTGTTTGGGCGTCTACGGGCGCCTTTAGTTATAATATGGAAAAAATTTTTTCCGCTAAAACCCCCTTTTTTTGTGGTTTAGTTCGAATGTAGTAATAGAAACCAAAGAAGGGTGGGTATTACATTGAAAAAGTTTTTAGCAATTTTTTTCGCCTTCGCGCTAGTGGTTACCATGCTTCCGGGCTTGGCTGCCGCTGAAGGAACAGAGGGCGAAGAAGAACAGACAGTGCAAGAGGAAACCGATTTAACTCCCGAACCCGAGGACTCTGAACCTGGGGACCCCGATATGGAGGAACCCGAGACTGAAGATCCTGAAGCAGAAGAACCTGAGACTAGTCTGGTGAGTGTCTCCCGACTGGTGGTTACTACAGGCTTGTATGAAGGATACAGCTTTGAGTTTACCCTTGACGAGCTGACGGTGGATGAGGTAGAGGCAATTACGGTTGACCTGTACAGGGACGACCTGAAATTAGCCACCAACGAACTCATTAACTGGGACGGCCTGGAGGGGCTGAGCGGTTTGTCCTCTCCGTTTGCGCTAGCTGGGTTTGATTATGAAGCAGACGGTTATTGGGCAAACACCTGGCACGAGCCCAAGGATGTTGTTCCCAACAAGGGCGTTGTGACTGTGGTGATTGAAGATGAAACTTTCACCGGTGATATTGCGGTGGATCTTGATGAGGACGCGGAAGCAATTGTTCCCGACCCGGACCCCGAAGATCCCCCGGCATTGCTACCCGACTCTCCATTCTACTTCCTGAAGCGGTTTGTAGAGAATGTTCGCATTTTCTTTACCTTCAACGAAGAAAATAAGGATGAGCTCAGGGCCGATTTGGCCGAGGAGCGGGCCCGGGAATTGGCCGCTCTGGAGCAAAAGTATATTGATGAAGAATTGACTGAAAAAGAAATCGAAATGTTTACCAAGCTTGCCGAGGAGCTCAAGGAATATTCGGAAGGATTTTTGGACAGATTCGCGGATCTCGATGAAGAGGAACTTGAATCCTTGGAGCTAACCGAGGAGGAGGTTGCCAAGGTAGAAAAGGCAATGGATAACCTGGGTGAGGCCTTGGATTGGCTGGGTGACGGCAAGGACGACGATGACGAAGAAGATGAAGGTAATTACGACAAGTATCTACGTCGGATTGAGCATCTGAAACAAGTTCAGGAAAGGTCCAATGGCCTGGGGCTGGAAAGGGCTATCCAAAATGCTTATCGTCAGCGGGAGCGTTGGCTGGCTCGTAACGGTATGTTGGATGACGAAGAAGAGCCCGAGGAGGAGCAGGAAGAAGGCACCGAAGCTCCCGATGAAGATGAAGAACTGACGGAAGCTGACGAAACCACCGAGACCGCTGAGGGCAACGAAGAATTGAATGACAAGGATAAGAAAGAAAAGAACACTCCTCCCGGTCAATTGAAAAAGGAAGACAGGGAAAAGAACACTCCCCCCGGTCACTCTATCCGGGACGCTGTCCGCAATAATAACGGCAACAACGGAAATAAAGGCAATAACGGTAATAACGGCAACAACAAAAATAAAAATCGGTAACTAATAAAGCGCCCATGTGGGCGCTTTATTGTTCTTCTATTATATAGGGCCCGAAGGTTCCTCTGGCTGTTTCCTGATCATTGGCCAAATGATAATGGATATACCAGGTGCCGGGCTGCTCGAGGTCAACTGTGGTGGTATTCAGGTCTTCAGGCTGTTGCCAGTCCCAGATGTCCGGGGTTTCCGGGCTATCTGTCACTGCGATTGCCTGGGCCAAAAGCAGGGGTGAATCCATCAGGGTTCGCCAGTGCCAGTTCAACTCCACAGCAATTGGCGCCTGGCTGCGGGTCTCGGTCTGGCTGGCGCTGACACTGAGACTGTAATCTTCGCTGTTTCGGTCTATAGGTTCTTTTGTCGTCGGCTCTCCTGAGAAACGGACGCTCACCACCGGGGAGCTGGACATATACCCATCGGGATATGTTGCGTAGATGCGGAAATGCTTTGTGCCCTGAGCAATATTATCGGACCAGGAGTAACGGCCTTCCCGGGCGGTGCCGACAAGCGCTTCGTTATCATCGGGGCCGCGGACCGTTTTTATCGCCGACCATGAGTTGCGCTGCTCATCATACGCCATCAATGTATAGAGGATGTTGGCATCGGAGCTGACGGGCTGCCAGGTGAAGAGATATTGGTCCGGAGCTGTTTGGGTATAGCTGAGTTCAGGTGCCCTGACTTCCCTGAAGGTCAGGAGCGGTTCCTGGTCGAGGTAGGAATAAAAGTATTCGGCCAGTCCCGGAGTTTCTAAAGGCAGGGGCAGGAAGATGTTGCCGTGGGGATATGTGTTGCCCCCGCGGGTGGGTTGAAGATTATCTGTCCAGATTCGCGACTCCGGCACCCCGGGGTTCGCCAGCGAATAGCTGAGCATGCCCCGGATATCCATAACTCCGGTAACAAGCTGGCGGGCGGTGGGAGAGCCCATCAATTGAACGTAATCTTCAGCCGCAATTTCGCCCACGTCCCAGGCCCAGTAATCCTTGTATAGTTCCACACCCATGGAGGCATAATCATCCACCAGCGGATATTGGCCGAGATCGCGTAACAGGTAGTATTCACTATTGCGCCAGTGTTTACGGTCAAAAAAGTGGAAGTAGGTGAAGTGATGGCCATATTCATGGGCCAGGGTTCTGGCCATCGCCTCGGGGGAATCGCGTTGGTCGCCGTTATACAGCGAAATCTGCCCCATTCTCGTCCGGTACAGGTGGCTGGGTGGTAAAAACCCGTTGGCCTGTATACTGAGAATCCAGGCCCGGTCCACCTGCTCATACGTGCCGTTGGCAAAATTATCGGAGTGGGGATAAATGCTGACGCTTTCCAGGTAAGCCAGTTCTGAGCCGTGAGTATTTTGTTTCAATTCGTCATGGAGTGCAGATAATTTCTGTTTTGTCCAGGTTTGAGAATAGCTGATGTACTCAATTCCCTCAGGAGCAAGCCACCGGGCCAGTGGTTGCTGGGCCAGGGCCGTGCCTGGCCAGGGGAGCAGCACCGCTAAGATTATAACTATTTTAACCAGTCTTTTTAGCATCGCAGTCCCTCCGTTTTTAGCTAAAAAAATTATATCATTTCCTATGAACCAGCAAAAGAGCAGGAATTCTTTGTTTATCCGGAGAAGTAAGGGCAGATTCGTTTTTGGAGAGGAGCTGGGCTGATGAAAAAACATCTCTTGATTATGCTGGCCCTGATATTTATTATGTCCGGCTGCGGCAGCGCCCAACTAGGATATGAAATAACCGGCGATAACCAATTCATCATTCAAAACTATTTGCAGTTTGACACCCAGACCCTGGATGCCGGCGGTCGCGAACTTTTGGCGGACACCGTGGAGTATTGGCGCAGTCTGGGCTTCACTATCTATCCCGGGATAACTGAAAACGAAGTGGGCGGACGCTTACATCTGCAGGCGAATAGTTCCCGACACCTGGAAGCGTTGGTGGAGAGCAATCTCACCGGCGCCCGGGGACCATTTTCCAGCGCTCAGTTCCGACGCTCAGGCACCTGGCTCTATGAGCAATATAGTCTGGACTTAGCAATAGATCTGGGCAATTTTTTTGACGATGATTCCCTCAGCGAGCTGCCGGAACGGGAGCGGGAATTTCTGAGCGAGATTGCTTCCAGGTTGGATGAAATGGATATGGAAGTGCAATTTACCCTGCCGGGACGGTATACCGCGGGTAATGCCGAGCTGGTGGAATCACCCTCGGAGTCATCAACCACCCTTACTTGGTCGCTAACCCCAGGGTATAATCAGTTGCAGGCGACGACCCGGGTCTGGATTGTCTCCCCTCTGTTGGCGGGCGGCGTGATTATCGGCGTTAGCTTGCTAATTGCGGCAATTATATTTGGGGCTGTTAAAAAAAGAAAACAGTCGGTTCGCTGATTAAACTGTGCCTGGGCACAGTTTTTTTGCAGACAAATGTAAGCACTCGTGAGCATAGATTATAGTAGTGGATGTAACATCTAAAGTTTCAAACAATGAACGTCGATAAAGAATTGGTTTGAGCAAAACACAGGGTAGACTTCTCAGGTGAGGCAGGTGTAAGTATGAGCGTCCAGCGCCCTGATGACCGGGAAACTTTATTGGCGATGTCGGCGTATCTGGTGTTTCTTATGCCCCTGATCTTTATTCCTGATTCCCGGTTTGCCATGTTTCACGCGAACCAGGGGTTGCTCTTGCTGGGGGTGGCGTTGTTCTGTCACCTGCTCTGGTTGGTGCCCCGGTTTGGTTGGTTGCTGGTGTTTTTAAGCTGGCCGTTACTGGTCGCCCTTGCCATAAGAGGGATTATTGCCGCTGCCCGGGGCGAGTGCAAACCTCTGCCCGGGGTGGGAAAATTGGAGCTCCTAAAGTAAGATATTTCCTTGACGGTCGCTACAAGAGGAGGTAGAATCAAAGTAAAAGTCCGGACATACGGACAAATGGAGGGTGAGTGAACCGTGGAGCAGTTGGCAAGGGTGCGCAAGTCCCTGATTGCCAAGGGGTTTAGACAATTGGAAGTTCGTGAAAATCGGGGGGCGCTGGTCTTAGAGGGGATTGTGGACAGTTGGCAACAATATATAGCCGCTGGTTATACGGTCGTCGGTTATGGTTTCCGGGGAGTGGTTAATAATCTCAGTGTCAAAGGCCTGACACCGGCGCCAATGACTTTGCCCACGCTGCAGGACCAGGTGTTGACAGGCGAAGCGGTGGATGTGGCCATCGTTGGCGGCGGCATTATCGGTTGCGCCGTTGCTCGGGAGTTAATGCGTTGGAATTTGTCTGTGGCCGTGCTGGAAAAGGAAGATGACGTTGCCAAGCACACTTCCAGCCGCAACAACGGCATGGTGCATCCGGCAATGGCTGTGAAACTGGGCAGCAAAAAACATCATTACAACCTCCGGGGCAATCGGGCCTACAAGCAAGTGGCCGCAGAACTGGGGTTTGAGCTGAACTGGCCGGGATCCGCTGCGGTGCTGGAAAAGTCCTGGCATCGCCTGTTGGCGCCCCTGGCCCGAATCCAGGCAAAGCAAAAGGGCGTCCAGGGTGTGCGGATGCTTGGTCCGGGAGCACTCCGTCGGTTGGAGCCGAATGTTGGCGCTGGGCAGCGGGGTGCGCTGTTGTTGCCTGAGACCGGAGTGGTGGCGCCGTACAAGGTGACGGTGGCCTATGCAGAAAATGCGATTCAAAACGGGGCCCAATTCTTTCTAAATACTGTCGTTTTGGGGTTTGACATGGAAGCCGGGCGCATTGTCGGTGTGCGCACAAACCGCGGGACATTGCGGGCGCGATTGGTGATCAATGCCGCCGGCGTCTGGGCAGATAAAGTGGCGGCCCTGGCCGATGACCAGTATTTTAGTATCCATGCCCGGAAGGGTGTAATTGCCATCCTGGACAAAAAGACTGGCGCCAGTCAGTCCATGGTGTTTGGACGGCTGGCCCTGGGCAGTGATTCCCACACCAAGGGCGGGGGCCTCACCCCGCTGGTGAAAGGGAATATCCTCGCCGGGCCGACGGCAACCGAGGTGCCTCACCGGGAGGATTACAGCACCAGCTCCGAAGACATGGAATTCCTGTTTCGACGGCATCTACCACTAAATCGCACACTCCGTCCCCGGGACGTGATTACCTACTTCGCCGGCACCCGGGCCTGTACTTTTGAGGAGGATTTCATAATCGAGCCCTCCCGGGATGTGACCAACTTAATCCATGTAGCTGGAATTCAGTCACCCGGCCTCGCTTCGGCGCCGGCGATTGCCGAAGATGTGGCCGAGATGGCGGTGGATTCATTGCAAAAACAGATGGAAGTGCGACCAAATACGCGGTTTAATCCCAAGAGGCAAGGACCACCTGAGCCGTTAAAACTCTCGTTTCCGGAGCGGAACAAGTTAATTGCAACCGAACCCGCGTATGGAAGAATCGTTTGTCGCTGCGAGTTAATTTCCGAGGGCGAAATCATCGCCGCCCTCCGGAGCCCGTTGCCTGCCACCAACCTGGATGCTCTGAAACGGCGGGTAAGGGCTGGAATGGGTCGCTGTCAGGGTGGTTTCTGCACACCGGCTTTGATTGGCATTATTGCCCGGGAGGTAGCTCGGGATGTGACAACAATTACCAAGCGGGAGCCGGGCAGCGAGTTAGTTGCCGGGTTAACAAAAGCCGGGGGGGAGAGCAATGCTGAGCAGTGATGTGCTTGTAATTGGCGGCGGACCGGCAGGCCTGGCGGCGGCCATTGCCGCTCATGAGCAGGGCGCCAGCGTTCTGCTGGTGGAGCGGGAGCAGCGTCTGGGCGGCATTCTCAAACAGTGTATACACGACGGCTTTGGTATCGTTCGCTATAAGGAGAAGTTGTCGGGACCCGAGTACGCTCAGAGGGATATTGGCCAATTGCGTAAACGGGATATTCAGGTGCTGACCGGGACGTATGTGATGGAGCTGGACAGAAGTGAGACGGGTTTCAGGCTGATGCTCCAGAACCCGGAACAGGGTATGTTTCCGGTCCAAACCCGGGCGCTGGTGGCGGCCACCGGTTGCCGCGAGCGCACTTCCCGCCAGGTCTTTATCCACGGCGATCGGCCCGCCGGTGTTTATACGGCGGGCACCGCCCAGAGCATGGTAAATATTCACGGCTGGCTGCCCGGCAGGAAGTGCGTAATCCTCGGCTCCGGGGACATCGGCCTGATCATGGCCCGGCGCCTGGCCTTAGAGGGTGCAGAGGTTGTGGGGGTGTACGAGATTAAGACCGAGCCCTCAGGGCTGACCCGCAATGTGGTTCAATGCCTGGACGACTTTGACATTCCCTTGCATCTGAGCACCACCGTAACCCGGGTCCACGGCGCCCAGCGGGTGGAGGCGGTGACTGTAGCGAAAGTCGGTCCCGACCTCAAGCCGCTGCCCGGCAGTGAGCAGGTGGTGCCCTGTGACACTCTGGTGCTGTCGGTGGGCCTGATTCCGGAAAATGACAGCCTCGAGTCCTTGGGTGTGGATATCGACCCTAAAACCGGCGGGCCTGTGGTGGATCAGAACTTTCACACCAGTGTTCCGGGCCTATTTAGTTGTGGCAACGCCGCCTTTGTCAATGATCTGGTGGATTATGTTTCCGAAGGCGGTAAGTTGGCGGGAAGGGCGGCTGCCCGCTATGCCCGGGAGGGCGGCATTCGAGGCACGCTGCCTGTGGGCTGGGGACCCGAGATTATGACGGTTGTGCCGCAGCGCTTGGCGCCGGGAGGGGAGGCGGTTATGTTTTTCCGGGCCACCAGCAGCATGGAAAATGTGCGCCTAGTGGTGCGTTCGGGCGCCCGCGAGCTATTCAGCAAGCGCTACTTGCAGCTGCGGCCACCAGAGATGGAAAGGATTGCCTTAGAGCTGGACCCCTTCCCCGCTCAAGCGGTGGAATTCAGTCTTGAGGAGGTGAAGTGATGCGTACATTTGTCTGTGTGCAATGTCCCTTAAGTTGCCAGTTAAGTGTTTCCGGCTCGGACGAGGAGCTGGTGGTGGAGGGAAACCGCTGCCCCCGGGGCCGAGAGTATGCGATTCAGGAACGGACTTGTCCCACCCGCTCCCTGACCACCACAGTCAGAACGATTTTCCCCGACTTTCCTAGGCTTCCGGTCCGAACTGCTGGCGAAGTGCCTCTCCAGTCTGTCCATTCGGTGATGGAGGTGATAAACTCTCTACAGGTGGAAAAACGGCTGCGGCCCGGGGACATGGTGTTGGCAAAGATTCCCGGCACCGACGTGCCGCTGATTGCCACCGACGATATGTTTAGCGGGGGGAATGAATATGAGCGCGCTGCTCCTGGCCATTGACTGCGGAACCCAGAGTTTACGTGCCCTGATCTTTGACGGAGAAGGCCATCTGTTGGCAAGGGAAAAGGTGGCGTATGAGCCATATTTCAGCGACCAGCCTGGTTGGGCCGAGCAGGACGCCGAAATCTATTGGCAGAGTCTGTGTGAGGCATGCGCTAATTTAAAGACGCGGCAGCCGGAACTGTTCAGCCAAATTGCCGGCTTAGCGGTTACCGCGCAGCGGAACACGGTGATAAATGTAGATAGCGCCGGTGTACCCCTGCGTCCGGCAATTACCTGGCTGGATCAGCGCAAGGCCGAACGCAGAGCAAAATTGGCTGTCGCAATACTCCAGAAGGAAGCGAAGATTAACTGGCTGCGCCAGCACCAACAGGAAATCTGGAAGCGGACCCACAAGGTTCTGCAGGTCTCGGCCTTCCTCAACCAGCGCCTGACGGGAGAGTTTCGGGACTCGGTGGCTTCGCAAATCGGTCATGTCCCCTTTGACAATAAAAAGCGGCGCTGGTCGCCGCCGGGAGATTTTAAGTCGGTGCTGTTTAAGGTGGAGTCGGAAAAACTGGTGGACCTGGTGGAACCGGGGGAAGAGTTGGGCTCAGTCAGTGCGGAAGCGGAGGCGGCTACAGGACTGCCCGCCGGCCTGCCGGTGATTGCCGCCGGCTCCGATAAAGGCTGCGAGACCTTGGGCACGGGCTGCCTGGAGTGCAGTGCCGCCAGCCTCAGCTTTGGCACTACTGCCACCGTCCAGACCGCTTCCCGGCGATATGTGGAGCCGATTCGGTTTATGCCCGCCTATGTGGCGCCGGTCCCCGGATTTTACAATCCGGAGGTCCAGATTTTCCGGGGTTATTGGATGACCAGCTGGTTCAAAAAAGAGTTTGGCTCCCGGGAAATGGTTCAGGCCCAGCAAGAGGGAATTGCTCCCGAGGAGCTCCTCAACCGGCTGCTGCGCACGGTGCCGCCCGGCTCCATGGGCCTGATGCTCCAGCCCTTCTGGGGCCCGGGCCTGAAGATGCCCGAGGCCAAGGGCGCAATGATTGGTTTTGGCGATATCCACAATCGGGCCCATATGTACCGGGCCGTGATTGAGGGCCTGGGTTATGCCCTCTTAGACGGCCTGGCCAGGATTGAGGCGGTATGCAAAACGCCGGTGAAAAAACTCTATGTGTCCGGCGGCGGTTCCCAGAGCGACGATATCTGCCAAATAACCGCCGATATGTTCAACCGCCCCGTCTACCGGGGGGAGACCAGCGAAGCCAGTGGCCTGGGGGCGGCGATTGTTGCCGCTGTGGGGCTGGGATTGCATCCCGATTTTCCCGCGGCCGTCGCAGCTATGGTCAGGCATGAACGTGAGTTTCTGCCCGACCCCGAGCGGGCAAAAATCTATCAGCAATTATATAACCGGGTCTACCGGCGGATGTATAAAACTTTGCGCCCGCTGTACAACGAAATCCGGGAGATTTTGAATTACCCGGAAAAAGTGGAATAGGGAGAGTGATTCTGTGGCCAAAGACAAGGAGTTTCAGCCCAATTGGTATCATAAACCGGCGCCGGAGCAATCATACCGATCTATTTTTCGCTGGGGTTATCCTGACCAGTTCAAACACCCCAATAAGCGCCTCTACCGCCTGATGAAGCAGACCTTCGCCATGACCGACGCGGACTTTGAGATGCCCCGGGATGTGGGCGAAGAGCAGGTCTCCTTTGACGTTCCGATAAATTTGAGCGAAGCGCAGCTTGACGAACTCCGGGCAATCGTCGGTCCGGAAAATGTCCACATTGATGATTATTCCCGGCTGCGGGTGGCCTATGGCAAGATGATCTACGATCTTGTCCGCCTGCGCAAGAAGATTATCGAAAACCTGCCGGATGCGGTGGTTGCGCCCCGGCACAAGGAAGATATCCGCGCCCTAATCCGCTGGTGCAATGAACATAAAATCCCAATCACACCCTTTGCCGGCGGCTCCTCGGTTATGCGGGGCACTGAGTGCCCCAAGGGGGGCATTTCCCTGGATATGCGGGTGCATATGAACAAGATTGTCAAGCTCAATCCTGAGAACCAGACGGTAACTGTCCAGGCGGGGATGATGGGGCCAGATTATGAGGAGCAGTTGAACCGGGCGCCAGAACTGTTTGGCACAAAACTCCGCTACACCGGCGGGCACCTGCCCCAGTCCTTCCACTCGGCTGCGATTGGCGGCTGGATTGTCACCCGGGGCGCCGGGCAAAACTCCACATATTATGGGAAGATTGAGGATCTGGTGATTAGTCAAGAGTACGTGACCCCGGTGGGTGATATAGTGACCAAAGAGTATCCCAAAGAAGCGATTGGTCCCGATATCGACCAGATTATGATTGGTTCCGAAGGCGCTTATGGCATTCTCACCGAGGCGACCCTGAAGATTTACCGTTACATGCCCGAGAACACCCGGCGCTTCAGCTATATCTTCCGGGACTGGCAGAGCGCCCTCAACGCGGTGCGGGAAATATCCCAGGGCGAGTTTGGCCTGCCCTCTGTGTTCCGGCTTTCAGACCCGGAGGAGACCGATGTCGGCCTCAAGCTTTACGGCGTCGAGGGCACGGTGATTGACAAGCTGATGCAGGCCCGAGGTTATAAGCAGGGCGAACGCTGCCTGCTTCTGGGCACCGCCGACGGCGAGGCGGGCTTCAGCCGCCATATCAAGCGCATGGTCCATAAGATAGCGAAGAAACACGGCGCCATGAGCACCACCGGTTACGTGACCCGGCGCTGGGAACACGGACGCTTTATGGATCCGTATATGCGGGAAGACCTCCAGGATTACGGGGTAATCATCGACACCTTGGAATGCGCCGTGCCCTGGGACCGACTGCACGAGGTCTGGAAGTACGTGCGGGCGTACTGCAAATCTCGGCCTCAGACAATCTGTATGTCTCATTCATCACACTTCTACCCCCAGGGCACCAACCTCTACTTTATCTTCATCGCCCGCATGGAACCTGAGGAATATCTGGAATATCAGGCGGGGGTCATCGACCACATCCGCCAAGCCGGCGCTGCCCTCAGCCACCACCACGGCATCGGCCGCATGCTGGCGCCCTGGTACGAAGATGCTCTCGGCAAAAACGAACTGGAGCTCCTACGGGCGATTAAGCGCCACTTAGACCCTAACAACATCCTCAACCCCGGCTGCACGCTGGCCCTGGACCTGCCGGAGGACGAAAAACGCTAACCCGGACAGGGGGACAGGTCCCTTGTCCGGGCGGCGCTACAGTTTCCAAGCCAAATTTTATCAATCGCTGATATGATAAAACCGCCCATAACAGGCGGTTTTTATATAGTAGTATTAAAATTTAGTTAGATGCAACGACAAAGGTTCGTTCCTGCTGTCATACAATCTATGGTAGAAGGTATAAAACTAAATCCTTTTGGCACGCTATGCCTTCCGTGGCTGACTGCTTTTAAGGCCTGACAAGATTAATCCTTTGCTCTGACATATATGGTTGTTTAATATCTTCCTCATAATACAATACATTGAGCTCAAACTTTGATTCTCTTGGAAAGTAGTCACTGAGCACAGCATGCCATACATCACTTTGGCGGAAGAAAATCCGTAGTTTTTCCTGGATTTCTTCCCTGGCCTCAGTGCTCAGCTGATTGGCTGAATAGATGTAGACACTTATATCCGCCAGCTTTTGCGCCCGAGCGTCAACCGCCTGCAAATTGTAATCGGATTGCAGTTCTGCAGCAAAATCGGAAAAAGAATCTAATCTTAGTTTTTCACTGGCACGTTGTGGTGCGATAAGATTCATAAAACCGCCAAACACCAGTGCCGCCATTAGCAACAACAAGAGAACATTCCTAAATCTTTTTTTTGTCTTATATGCCACAACAGCACCCGCAACCGCAATCAACAAAGCAAAAACGTAAAGAGGAAAATATTGAGAAATACCTTACACCCCCAGTTTGATGTGGTCAGCTACCTTCGATAATTACTAATCCAAGATCATCTAAAGTACTGGACACCCTGATAGGCTGTACCGGTGTTAAACCAGATATCAAGATTGTAATTCCGCCTATATCCCCAGTTTGATGTCGTAATATACCTGGTTCCAGAACTTGTAAAATAGTTTGTTATTGTCACCCAATGATTTCTTAAATCCTCTATAGCCGACGTATTCCAAGTGATCATTAGAACAGGACAATCAGAGTTTAATCCAGCCCTAATGTAGTTACTAACATTTACAATCGTCCAGGGTGAATTATCTATAACTGGAGTCAAAACTACATTTCTACTCCGTGCAAAATCCACAAATCGAGACCTCATTGTGCTTATATTTGGTATTCCCCAATAACAACCCTTTTTAACGATAAATCATGACCAACTTCATACATATCAGCACCTTGTTTAACAACAAATCCAAATGGAAAGTTAAATATTATTTCATTGTAGCGTGCATGTTCAACCAACGCCTCTGTAAGCAAAGGCTCGTCATCTGAAATAACAAGAGGCTCATAGTAGTTATCTATGGCTCCCATTATAACAAACCCGGTATACGTATTACCATTCTTTAAAGGAATTAAAAACGCGTATCTAACGGAATCCATATCATAAATAGGGTAAAAGTTATAGTCTAGTTGCAATTGAGATCCTGACTCATAATCATGTAAAACATCTCTGGTAAAATCCTGCAGCCTAGCATAATCGATATCATCATATTGTTGATTAAACAACTTCATCCTATATTCTTCTGATGCACCATAAGCCCCGGTCTGAGGTATGCCAATTGCCATAATTGCACAAACCACCAAAAACATCGAAATCGCCTTACATACCCATCCAAATCTGCTTTCCATAAAAAAAGCGTTCACCCTTATCCCTCCGATTATTAATTTAGTTTTCTGGAACCACCTTAAAACTACTCCTTCCCCCCCCCCCCCCCCACCCCCCCTC